>JAGQXA010000003.1 GCA_020436865.1 Saprospiraceae bacterium
ATTCTCGACTACCTCTTCAAGCGCTTCGACACGGATTGTACCGCTTTCGTGGGCGCCATCGGCACCTTCAAATACCGCTCGATCTTCCGGGAGTTAGGCAAGGTGTTCGGACTCGCCAAAACCGAGATCGACAAGCTCACCCGCAGTCCGGTCGAGCAGCACGAAAAAGACCCGGTGATCGACACCATCCACCGTTACGCCTTGCAGCTCGAAGGCTTTCCCAATCTGCGCTCGCTGCACTCCTGCGGCATTTTGATCAGCGAAAAGCCCCTGACGAACTACACTGCACTAGAAATGCCGCCGAAGGGATTTCAGACCGCGCAGCTCGACATGTACATTTGCGAGGACATCGGGTTTGAAAAACTCGACATCCTCAGCCAGCGGGGCATCGGGCACATTTACGACTGCGTCAAGCTGGTGAAGGAGAACCGCGGCATCGAGGTCGACATTTTCGATCTCGACAAATGCAAGCGCGACGAAAAGGCCAACGAATACCTGCGCACCGGCAACACCTTAGGCTGTTTTTACATCGAGAGTCCGGCCATGCGGGGCCTGCTCAAGCGGCTCAACTGCAACAACTACGAAACGCTGGTGGCCGCCTCCTCGGTGATCCGGCCCGGCGTGGCCCAGTCGGGCATGCTGCGCGAGTACGTGCGGCGTCACAACGAGCCGGGCGGGTTCAGCTACCCCCATCCCGTGTTCGAGGAGCAACTGGGTGAGACCTACGGCGTGATGGTCTTCCAGGAAGATGTGCTCAAGATCGCTCACCATTTCGGCGGACTCGACCTCGCCGACGCCGATATTCTGCGGCGGGCCATGTCGGGCAAAACCCGTTCGATCAGCGAGTTTGCCGCCATCCGGCAACGCTTTTTCGACAACTGCGAAAAGGCCGGGCACAGCCCCGAACTGGTGCGGGAGGTATACCGCCAGATCGAATCCTTTGCCGGCTATTCCTTCTGCAAGGCCCATTCAGCCTCGTATTCGGTGGAGAGTTACCAGAGCCTGTACCTCAAGGTCCACTACCCCCGGGAGTTCTGCGTGGCGGTGGTCAACAACTTCGGGGGCTTTTACCGCACGGAAGTGTATGTGCACGAAGCCCGCATGGCCGGGGCGATCATCGAGTTGCCCTGTGTGAACCATTCCCGCGTGCAGACGTCGATACAGGGCGAGCGCGTGTACATCGGCTTTCAACATATCAAGGACCTGCCGGTAAAGGCGGCCGAGGCCATCGTCGCGGCCCGGGAAAAAGGAGGGGCGTACCGCTCGCTGGAGGATTTTCTGGAAAGGGTGAAGATCGGCATCGAGAGTCTGGAAGTACTGATCTTCTTGAAGGCTTTCCGGTTCACCGGCAAATCGAAGCAGCAGCTGATCGTCGAGGCGCGGCTGTTGTTTCGCGAGCAGAAGCCGAGCGGGCAGCTGGCTTTGTTCCGGGCTGCCCCGAAGAACTTCGTCATTCCGGAGCTCGACAGCACGGCCGTGGAGGACGGCTTCGACGAACTGGAGTTCCTGGGGTTTATGGTCAGTTATTCGCCCTTCGAGCTATTGAAAACCGATTTCCGGGGCAAGGTATTGGTGAAGGATTTTCTGGCGCAGGAGGGCAAGTTGATCCGCCTTGTCGGCTACCTGGTCTGCATCAAGGACGTACCGACAAACAAGGGCATGATGAACTTCGGCGCCTGGATCGACGCAGAGGGCAGGCTATTCGACACCACGCATTTTCCGGACCAGTTGAAGCGCTATCCCTTCCGGGGCGCCGGCTGCTACCTGTTATACGGCAAGGTCGTGGTGGAGTTCGGCTACCCCTCGATCGAGGTTCAGCAGATGCACCGGCTCACCATGATCGCCGATCCGCGTTATGAAGACGGGAAAGCCATGCCCTCCGTGCAGCATTGGAAGCGCTCGCTGAGCCACGATCATCAGGTGATCACGCGCCCACCCCATCCCTCGAAAGAGGAAGTGGACCGCTTGTTCGGCGGGGAGGAGCGCAGCATGGTTCAGAAAAATTCACCCCCCGATGAGGCGGTAAAAGGCAGTCGAGAGGCCGACAAATGAGCATCGTCGGCCGTCGTTTGAGTAAAGAATTTGCACAACCCAAAGAAAGCGGGTATTTTGAGGTTCCCACTCCACGGCGCTCACCAACCAAAATACCAGCCTATGAAAACCATCTCCAAGAACGGGATCATTTTGCTTTTCATTTTGTCGATCGAAGTCAGCTGCCACAGCCAGAACGACCCTGCCGGATTTACCGCCGACAACTTTGCGGAAAAGATCATGGCCTATGTGCCCGTTCAGAAGAAGGATATCAGCGACGAAGCCTTCGGAAAAGGCAAATTCCAGCTAGAAAGTACGCTCTCCAACATTGGCCGCGATCCGGAAAAGCTGATCGCCGGCGACTACTGGAACATCGGCAACGCCTTGTCGCACCTGGGAGAGGATCGCCCGGTGATCGAACTGGCTTTCGAACTGGCCGCAGCCAACGACCGGGCTACCCTGTGTCAATATGCCGAGAAAATCTCGGGTAGCGCCTTCGAACAAGCCATTCCCGAGACCTTCGCCCGCTTTCGCGAAAGCTGTAAAAGCTTACCTCCCGAAAAACCGCTCGATCTCGATGCCTATATCGCCGAACAGAAACTGGATGCCGGTCTGGTACGACTCATGGCCGACATCAAGGAACGCGACGGCCGCCACCGTTCCGACGAACCGATCGACTGGGAAAAACAACACGCGCTCGATCGCCGGAACCAGCAGCAAATCGATTCGCTGTACCGGCAACACGGCGCCTACGTGGGCCGGAGTCTGGTCGGCGAAAAGTTCGAGTTCGTGATGTTCCAGGTGATCCAGCATTCCGATCCGGAGCGGATGGACGCCTACCTCCCCGTGGTGGCACAGGCCGTGGAAGAAAACGAGGTCAGCGATACCGCTTTGAAGTACCTACTCGACCGGATCTACGCCCTGCGCGAGGGCTATCAGATCTTCGGCAGCCAGCAGGG
>JAGQXA010000039.1 GCA_020436865.1 Saprospiraceae bacterium
ATACCGGCGGAGGTGCGGTTTTCCCGCAGGACCTTCACCAGTTTCAGGCCGTCGCCGTCTGGCAGGTTCAGGTCGAGAATGACGCAATCGTACTCGTGATTGATCGCCTTGCGATAGGCATCCTTCAGGTTATCGGCCCATTCCGACAAAAATCCTTCCTTCCGGAGATAACGCAGGATCAGTTCCCGGAGATTTTGCTCATCTTCTACCACCAGTAACTTCATGGAAACATACGAGATCGATCCGGCGGCAGCCAAGGGGCCGCGCGTCGACCGGTTTTTGCGGAAGGTACGCATTTTTTACTATTCAGATCGAAAGGAAAAAGGCGCTCGGCAGCATCCTTATTCGGAAGTCTGCAGCGACGACTGTTCGGACAGTTTGACGTCGGGCTCCTGTGGGGTTTCGGCAGATCGGATCACAGCGGACTGCACTTCTTTCGGGGGAGGGGGTGGCGGAGGGAGAGGGCGGCGGCGTTTTTTCAGGATAGGACTCATGTGAGGTCGATTTGAACGTTCATTCCCCTTTCCAGCGGATACCCAGCCAGGGGTTGCTGTCGAATTCAGATTCTTCCGGGGGGCCGGCCGTGATCGTCAGCGGCCTGACCGGCCGGCGGGCGCGCTTGATGGCGGCCGCTCTTTTGCGAACGGCTGGCCTCCGTACCAGGCTCTTCCAGGTTTTGCGAACTTTCATGCTTGGGCATCTTTTGTGCCCACAAAACTACCCGGACATTCTGAATTAATTCTGAAAACCGCACAACCGAAAGACTCCCTTCGTGCTGATATTCTGTGAGATACACTCAAACAACCGTGGTTTGGGAAATTTTCAGACGATCGCTCCGGCGCCGGTATGGCATAGCGTAAACAGGGCGGCAGCCCCGCAGGTCCGCCGCTTTTTGGAATAATTCAGATTTTCTTCAGATTCAGCGCTTTTGTTTGTAGGTGATTTAAACACTTTACCACTATGCGCAAAGAAAAGCCCAAGAAGAAGAAACAGAACCAGGGCTTCAACGAAGAATTCAAACCCAAGCGACGCAAGCGATTGGAAAAACCACGGGAGAAATACCCGAAAAATTGGTTAAGTGAATCCTAGCCCCTCTTCAGGCATATTTTTCCATAACAGCTATACAACCACCCGAGGTGATGCAGAGCTGCCTAGCGCTCCGCATCACCTTCATTTTTTCCATCAATGATCCATCCAAACACTCAGATCCGGATCGTCAGCGAAGAGATCGGATACGGCGTATTCGCCACCGAGTTTATCCCGGCCGGTACCATCGTCTATGTCAAGGATCTTCTGGAAGTAGAGGTGACCCAAAGTGCCTTTGCCATCCTCCCCCTTGCTTTGCAAGAGGTCGTAAACAAATACTCCTACATCGATGAGCACGGGGTGCGCATCGTCAGTTGGGACTTTGCCAAGTACGTCAATCACTGCTGCCAGCCCAATACGATGAGTACGGGTTATGGGTTCGAGATCGCCCTACGCGACATCCAGGCCGGCGAAGAGATCACCGACGAATACGCGCTTTTCAACCTGGAAGAAGACATGTCGCTGTCGTGCTCCAAACCCGGCTGCCGGGGGCGGGTAAGCCCAGTCGACGTAGATCTCTACGCCCAGCAATGGGATCAGCAGATCAGACGGGTGCTCGATAAGGTCTTCGACCTGCCGCAACCGCTCCTGCCGTTCATCGATCCACAGACGGTCGCCTCCCTGCACGATTATCGGGCCAACCCGGAGCATTATCGATCGGTACGCCGGTTGAAATACGAGCCGGCAGCCGGCAACCACGTCCAGAAAGACCGGTTGGCGCTCCCGTAAACCAACGCCAGCGACATGAAAAAGCTGAAAATGTTGGTCCTGACCGACCACCAAACGCACAGCCAGGAAAATTCGCTATACGCGCTGCTGCGCGAACTGCGCAAGAACCCTGCTTGCGCTCAGGTCGATGTGGCCAGCCGCAGCACGCCGGCCAACCAACTTTTCTTTTCTCAGCAAATGACCAGGGCAGCCTTGTATGCAAGCCCGGTCGGCAGCCATTTCCAATACCATCCCGACGGCCGCTGTTTTCGCGAAAAATTGCGGCGCGTGTTCCTGCGGGAATACGATGCGATCTTTTTGCGGCTGCCGCATCCGATCGCCCCGGGCTTCTGGGCTTTTCTACAAGCCCAGTATCCGGCCGAGCGGATCGTCAATCGCCCCGACGGTATCGAACGAACCAGCGATAAATGCTTTCTGCTCGAAGTGCCTCACTTGTGCCCGCCTATCTATCGTTGCCGTTCGATCGACGATATCCTTCATTTCAAAGAGCAATTCGCCATCGTGTTAAAACCTCGTTTCAACTACGGAGGGAAGGGGTTGGTTCGCATTGAGGGGAATGCCGCCTGGGTCGATAACCGGAAGGTGCCGCTCGTGCGTTTCCTGCGCTCGCTTGCAGGTACCGAAGTCGACTACCTGGGCATGAAGTTCCTCCAAAACGTCGATCAGGGCGACAAGCGCGTCGTGGTGGTCAACGGACAGGTGCTGGGGGCTTCGCTGCGCCTGCCCGCCAAAGGCTCGTGGTTGTGTAACGTCGCCCAGGGCGGCCATGCCGAGCCCACCGAACCCGATGCCGATGAAAGACAGATCGCCGCTGTGCTAACTCCGATCCTTCGCCAACTGGGCGTGGTCATGTACGGTTTCGATACGCTGATGGGCGACGAAGGCAAACGCGTACTCTCGGAGATCAATACCCTGAGCATCGGCGGCCTGCCCACCATTGCCGCCCAAACGGGCCGCCCGGTCGTCAGACAGGCCGCCGACCTGATCTGGGAACATGTGCTCGCCGGACGGCAGTTGCCCTCCCCCGCCTAGGCTAATCTTGTAGGGGAAGGAGTAACAATCGGTGAACTCTTCTGACTGCTCATTTTCTCTTCTGTCTTCGGGGAAGAGCTCTTTGTTCGTCCTTTTTTGACGCGCAAAAAAGGACCAAAAAACGCGCCCCTTGGCTGGCCTATGTTTCTTTCTTGGGCATCTTGCGTGGACGGATTTTGCCCGCTTCTCTACCCTGCTTGGCCGTCAGGCCCTGGCATGTCCATTCTGTTCTTCTGCTATCGTTGTGGGCAGATCAACATGCTGCCCTGAGCGCAGGCTAAGCCGCGACGTCCGTGCCTTTGCATGGTCTATCGAAGGGGGGCAAAACCCGCTTCTGAACAGGGCCAAGGGGAACAGGATCAAGAACTCACCTCTGGTCCAAGATGCCACCCCCTACAAGATTAGCGCCTAGGAGGCCCTTGGGTCCTTTGGTCCAATGACCCTTTGAAAAGCAAACTCCCACTCAATCTCACACTCACACTCACTCTCACTCTCAAACTCCTTCACCCGTGATTCCTCGTATCGATCCCCCACGTCAGTTTATTGCGGATCGTGTTGAGGAATTCGCCGCCGTCGAGTTGGACGAGGCGGGTAGTGCATTCGTATTTTCGTACGGCGAGTTGGTGTGCGGCGGTGATGGTTTCGAAGCGGGAGTCGAGGGTGCAGAGGAAATTCTCGGCGCGCCCTTCGATCTCGAAGGAGATGACCGAATCGTCGGCGATGACGATGGGGCGCACGTTGAGATTGTGGGGTGCGACGGGCGTGACCACGAAATTGCCGGAATTGGGAAAGATAATGGGCCCGCCGCAACTGAGGGAATAACCGGTCGAGCCCGTCGGGGTCGACACGATGATGCCATCGGCCCAATAGGTGTTGAGATAGGCCCCGTTGACGAAGGCGTGGATGGTGATCATAGAGGAGGTGTCGCGCTTGAGCAGGGTGAAGTCGTTGAGCGCAAAGCAATCGTCGCCGAAGACCGGCAGACTCGATTCCAGATACAGCATGCCGCGCTCGTCGATGTGGTAGCGGCCCTCGTGCAGCAGCTGAATGGCCTCGCGCACCCGCGATTTCTCAATGCTCGCCAGGAAACCGAGTCGGCCGAGGTTGATCCCCATGATCGGCACCTGCCGGTCGCGGATGAGCGTGATGGCGCCGAGAATGGTGCCGTCGCCGCCCAGGGTGATAACGAAGTCGATCTTCTTGACGCTGAAATCGACATATCCCTCGAACCGGCCGACGTCGCGGCGAAAATCGATCTTGCCACGCAGCGCTTCCAGATAGGGGGCATACACGAACGCGTTGATCCCGTACTCGTGCAGGGCATCGAAGAGGTTCTGTACGTGGGGAATATCTTGCGGCTTGAGCAACTTGCTGTAGACGACGACTTGCATGGGGTTAAATTACCAAAAAGGGTCGAATTCGAAGCCCTTTTCCGGCGGTGGTCGCCTAGAATTTCGTCGCCCAGTGCAGGTAGAAGCCCGTTTCTCCGAGTCGATTACGGCTCACTTCCAGATTGAACACCTTATCGTAGTAAACGATGAAGTTAATTCCCAGGCCATATCCCCATAGCAGTTGGTTGGGGAGATCGTTGCCGGCGGCGTAGAAAGGATTGTTGGCATAGCCCAGATCGTTGTTGAAAGACAGGTAGACCTTGACCGGCATGCGTTGGAGCGCCTTTAGCGGCATGGCCTTTCCAAGGCGGTAAGTTTTGTTGAGTAGTTCCCAACGCAGGCTACTCTTGAGATAGACGAAATCGAGGCCGTCGATCACGTAGTATTCATAGCCCCGAATGAAGTCGTCGCCATATCCCAGGGCCCGGCTGTTGTAGAACGGCTGTTGGTTGCGGATCAATCCAAGCCGGGCGCCCAGGATCCACTCGGTGCTCCAGCGGCGATCCAACGGCAGGTACTGTTTGTACAAACCGTTCAGGTAGAGCGCGTTGACATCCCCGAACAAGCCGAAGCCCTCCTTCTGAAGGCCGATCGACGTGAGGAACCCATGCAGGGGAAAAGGGCGAATATCACGGCGATCCACGGTAAACTCGTAGTGAAAGGCAAAAAAGCGCTGGTGGGTTCGGCCGAGGAAGAAATCGGCGTTCAGTTCGTCGAGCACCTCGTTGCTGATCCGATTGGCGTGGTACTCGAGCAGCCACTGATGGTAGATGCGCAGATGCGGGCGAAACGACAGTCCGGCGCTGGCCCGGAGGCGCTGCAGTAAGTGTCCGCCCTCGGAGCGATAGAACTGCTGCTGGTCGTCGAGCGTGCCATAGTTGAGTTCGCGTTGGCGGGTAAAGAGAAGTCCGGTTGTCAGCCCCAGCTTCTGTTTCCGGTCGATAAAGGGCGGGGTGTACTGAAACTCGAACTTGTCGGTAAAGCCGAACTGCACGACGCCCTTGAACTGATCGCGGCGGCCGGTGAGGTTGAAATGATAGAGGCGTACGCCATAGTTGACCCGGCGAAAGGAGTGATCGTAGTCGCGCCACCATACGTTGAAGTTCCGGTCGGCCAGTTCGAAGATCGGGATGGGGTAGATATACCAGGTTTCGAGCACTGAAATATCGACGCTGATCTGGTTGGTGGCGGTTTCCCATTCGCGGATGTTCATGCCGACGTGGATGAACAAACCCGTATTCATCAACTGCAGACGGTTGAATTCCAGTCGATCGCTTAGTTCTTGCAAGCTGATGGTATCGCCCCGTTTAAAATCGAGTTCGCGCAGAATGAACTGATCGCGAGTGCGGCGGTTTCCTTCGACCGTGATCTTATCGACGCGCACGGCAGTGGCAGAAGCCAGTAGCGATCCGCCCGACAGCAGGCTGCACATACCGGCGATCAATACCCAGCAAAGCCGCATGCGCGACCTCCTCTGCGCCCCGGCTTCCACTCCCGGATCCAGGGTCGCCAATCTCAGATCCCAATGCCGAAATCTCACATCCATTCCTTTTGACGCCGCAAAATTAAGTCTTTGTTTGGATTTTCCCCAGGCGCTTTCCCAATGCCCATGTCCACCGCATCCTGATCGACCGACCGGCCTTTCTCCGGCCGTGCCGGATGGGGCTTGTCTTGTGGGTTATTCGCTCAGAAATACAACCAACTGATAATCAACGGCAATTTTATCATCTTTCGTGCTTTTCAGCATAAATCCATGTCCGTTTTGAAGAAAAACTGTCGTTGGCTATATGCCCGGAATTTTCGAATTAAGTGATCCGATCACTATAGTGATCCGATCACTGGCATTAAAGCTCGGTGGGGAGGCGGCTGGGGTGGCGCCCGATCAAACGTTGAGGTAGGTCATCAGGGAGTCGAAACGCTCGCGGAGCGTATCGGAAAAATCGCGTTCGCTGAAAGAGGCCTTGATCACATAACCGAAGCGCTCGAAGGTTGCGACCACGCTTTGAATGTCCTGGCGGTTGATCTTGAGGGTGACCTCGATCTGCGAGGAACTGAGGTCGGATGTTACGAAGGCACTGAGCACGGCCGCGCGCTCCGACTCGACCAGTCGCGACATTTCGGCGAGTGAATAGTCCTGACGGTGCAACTCAAGCACCAAAATACTGCCGGGCTCCGTGAAGGAGGCACTCTTGGCGAAATAGTTGAGCACGTCTTCCAGGGTGATCAAACCAAGATAGTTGGACTCGAGGTCGACGACGGGAATCGTGGTGAGATCGAATTCGGCCAGAAGCCGGATAACCTCGTAGATATGGTCGGTGCCGCGCACCGGAGGAAATTGCAGGGAAAGACGATAGGATCCAACCGGCTCACTGACGTCGTGTTCGAGCACATCGTCTTCAGAGATCAGGCCCAGCAGTTGTTCGTTGTTGACAATGGGCAAATGGCGAACGTAAAAGTCGCTCATGATGCTCAGGGCTTCTTCGCCGGTATCGGAGGTTTTCAGTGGAACCAGGGTATCGGATAACAGGTTCTCGGCTCTCATGGCAGTAGGGTTGTCTCGAAAATACAATAGTAAACGACCGATCAAACAAAACAGTTCGATAGTGCATAACGCCTATCGGGCATAAGTTCGTCATTTTCCCAACACTGGTCCAACTTCTGCCCAAATTTTAACAAAAGCGTTGTGCATCAGTCACTTCCTCGTTCTATTCGATTCAACCGAGCAGCTTGCGCTTTTGTTCCACGAACTCTTCTTCGGTGAGGAGTCCTTTTTCACGCATCTCTGCCAGTTTATTGATCTGATCGAGCAGGTCGGGGGTGGAGTTTAGCAGATCTTCCTGCGGCGGGTTGAGCCCCTTGGGGTCGGCGGCGGGCTGAGCAGTCAATCGATAACCGTTTTCCTCAAACGCTTCGAACCCATCCTGGATGCGCAGGAAAGCCAGCGCATCGTGCCCCTTGATCTTGTCAAAATCCTTGAAGCCCAATTCGACGGCCTTGTCGAGGTGATAGAACGACTTCTTAGGCTGCTCTTCGAGCGAATAAGCGCAAGCCAGATTGAAATGCACGGCGACATCGTTAGGAATGCTTTCCAGCGCTTTCTCAAAATCGGCGATCGCACCTTTGTAGTCGTAGTCCTTGTACTTCTGGATGCCGCTCTGCTTGTAGAGGTTGGGACGCGGGCGAGCCGGCGGTTGGCTTTGCTGCGAGCGGTGTTCGCGGCGGTAATCGCGGCGTTCGGCCCGGCGTTCGTAGCGGCGTTCCCGGCGGCGATCGCGATTCCGGTCGAAATCGGGGCGCTCGCGGCGGCGAATATCCAGATAGCGCCGATTGTAGCGCAGGTCGAAGTTCTCCGGATCCATCACGAAGAAAGCAACGGCGTCGATCAGGCCGAGGATGAAGGAAATGCCCGTGCCCAACAACAAGCAGTAGAAGATTCCCCACCCGACCTGCCCCAGGTAGAAGCGATGGATACCGCACCACCCGAGGAACAAGGCCAAAATTCCCGCAACGTTCTTATCTTTCATGTAGGTCTCTGGTATTTTGCTCGCGACCCTTGGGTCGTGGATAGAATGATCGTAGTCCATCCGGGCAATTTAGGCAAAAACCGGCTGGAGCGGTGCAGATAATCTATAGACGTCGGCGGATTGTCGATAAAGAACGCCATCTGCCCTAAAAGATCTTGCACGTCAGCACCGTAAAGTCGTCCGGATAGTGCTGTGTTCCTTTAAAACGTTCGATCTCCTCGAGTAGTTTGGCGTTGAAGGCTTTCGCCGACAGGCC
>JAGQXA010000367.1 GCA_020436865.1 Saprospiraceae bacterium
CTTTTGTAATTCGCACTAAACTGCGTACCTTTGCGCATCTTTTCACGCAAGCCGCAATTTTCAAATGATCAGGCTCCTTCGCATTCCCGCGGAGCCGGTTTTCCCAAAATAATAGCCATGAGTCGTCGCAAGATCAACACTGCCCTCATTTCCGTATTCTATAAAGACGGTTTGGAACCCATCGTACGCGAACTCCATGGTCAGGGCGTACAGATCCTCTCTACCGGTGGCACCCAATCGTTCATTGAAGGCCTGGGCATCCCGGTTACGGCCGTCGAGGCGCTCACCTCCTATCCTTCGATCCTCGACGGACGGGTAAAGACCCTGCATCCGAAGGTGTTCGGCGGCATCCTCGCCCGGCGGGAGGAAGATCATCTGGCGCAACTCGAACAGTACGAACTGCCCCCGATCGATCTGGTGATCGTCGACCTGTATCCCTTTGAAGAAACGGTTGCGAGTACCGACGACGAAGACGCCATCATCGAGAAGATCGACATCGGAGGGATCGCCCTCATCCGGGCCGCCGCCAAGAATTTCCACGACGTGGCCATCGTGCCTTCCCGAAACGAGTACGCGCTCCTGCTCGAACTGCTACAGAAAAAGAATGGCGCCACAGACCTGGAAGACCGCCGCGAACTGGCCCGTCGCGCCTTCCTCGTATCGTCGCACTACGACACGGCTATCTTCCAGTACTTCCACCGGGAGCAGCAGGAGCCGGTCTTCAAGCACAGCATCCTCGACCGGCAATCGCTGCGCTACGGCGAGAACCCGCATCAGCAAGGGGTGTTCTTCGGTCGCCTCGACGAGCTGTTCGACGCTATCGGGGGCAAGGAACTGTCGTACAACAATCTGGTCGACGTCGACGCCGCCGTTGGGATCATGAATGAGTTCAAAGACGGCGAGCCGGCCGTCGCCATCCTCAAGCACACCAACGCCTGTGGCGTAGCCGTACGACCCACCCTCCTCGATGCCTGGAAAGCGGCGCTGGCGGGCGACCCCGTCTCGGCCTTCGGCGGCATCCTCATCGCCAACAGCCCGATCGACCTGGCTACCGCCGCCGAGATCGACCAGATCTTCTACGAAGTGCTGATCGCTCCCGGTTTTGACGAAGCCGCACTCGAATTGCTGGCCAAAAAGAAAAAGCGCATTCTGCTGCGCATCAAACATTGGAACATCGCCCCGCAGTCGTTCAAGAGCCTGCTCAATGGCGTCATTCAGCAAGACGCCGATCTGGCCACCGAAACGGAAGGCGACCTGACCGTGGTCACCGAAAAAGCCCCGTCTAAAGCCGAGGTCGCCGACCTGCTGTTCGCCAACAAATGCGTCAAACACCTCAAGTCGAATACGATCGTGCTGGCCAAAGGCCAACAACTACTGGGCATGGGCTGCGGACAAACCAGTCGCGTCGACGCCCTAGAACAGGCCGTCGCCAAAGCCAAACGCTTCGGCTTCGATCTGCAAGGCGCCGTGATGGCCTCCGACGCCTTCTTTCCCTTCCCCGATTGCGTAGAGATCGCCGATCAGGCCGGGATCACCGCCGTGATCCAGCCGGGTGGATCGATCCGCGATCAGGACAGTATCGACTACTGCAACGAGCAGGGGTTGTCGATGGTCACCACGGGGGTGCGGCATTTCAGGCATTGAGGCAGGGGAGGTGAGAGGTGAGATTTGAGAGGTGAGACTTGGGAAAACGGCGAAAATGATAAATCTGGCGATCGATATTGGAAACACGCGTTGCAAGCTTGGGCTCTTTGCCGGAGTGGAACTGATCCGGCAGGAGATCTGGCCGGAGATCGACGCCGGACGCCTGGCCGAATACGCGTACAACCAAAAGGTGCAAAACGTCATCTTTTCATCGGTCGGCCAACTAGAGCCCGATGCGATCGGTCCGCTGCCGGCCGGTTTGACGGTCTTGCAGCTAAGCGCCCAGACGCCGCTTCCGATCGTCAACGCCTACGCCACCCCCGAAACGCTCGGTAAAGACCGGCTGGCGGCGGTGGTCGGAGCCTTTGAGCTCTTTCCGGGAGAAAACTGCCTGGTCATCGACGCGGGCACCTGTTTGACCACCGATCTGCTCAGCGCCGAGGGCGTGTACGTCGGCGGCAACATTTCCCCGGGTATTCGCATGCGGCTGCGGGCCATGCACGAATTTACTGCACGCTTGCCGCTGGTCGAACCGGGCCCGATCGACGATCTGCTCGGCAGCAGCACCGAAACGGCGCTGCGCAACGGCGGTCAACTCGGCGCCATACTGGAAACCGAACAACTCATTACCCGCTGTGAAGAGCGTTTCGGCCCGCTCCGGGTACTCTTTACCGGCGGCGATGCCGAAGTGTTTGAGAAAAGCTTGAAAAAGAAGATATTTGTAAACCACAATTTGGTCCTCCTCGGGCTGAATAAAATCCTCCGCTATAATGTCCCTTTGCAGGATTAGGCTGTTACTGACCATTGTTCTGACCGGCACGAGTTTACTCGCGCTGGCTCAACCCAAAGATAATTCTCCATACTCCCGGCTTGGATTGGGCGACTTCGTCAATCAGCAGTTTGCTGCCAACAGCAGTTTCGGCGGCCTTTCTGCGGCACTCCAGGATCCTTTCCACATTAATCTGCTCAACCCGGCTTCCCTCGCTTATCTGCGGTCGACCTCGTACGAACTGGGCTTTTACGCCAAGTATGCCGACCTGAAGGGCGCCGACGAATCGGCAGGCATCTGGAGCGGCAACCTCAACTATATGGCCCTGGGCTTTCCGATGCGCAATCCGCTCAACGACCTGCTCGAGCGTCGCAAGTCCGATTTCAACTGGGGAATGACCCTGGCCCTGCTGCCCTATACCAATGTCGGATATGACCTGCAGATCACCGAGGTGCAGCCCAACGTCGACACGACGATCAACATTTTTCAGGGCACCGGCGGCACCTATAAACTTTATTGGGGAAACGGCATTAAGTATAAGGACCTGTCGCTCGGCCTCAATCTGGGCTATTTCTTCGGAAAGATCTCCAACAGCCGCGAAGTGTCTTTCAGCGACCTTGGCGTGGCCTACCAAAACTCGTTCGACGACGAGATCAGCGTGCGCGGCCTGCTCTGGAGCCTGGGAGCCCAGTACCGACTGGTTTTCAAAAAACCGGGTGAAAATGGCGTACCCGAACCGTCGGGGCACCGTCTGATCTTTGGCGCATATGGCAATTCCAGCCAGCCTTTTGACACGAACAGCAGTAAATTTTATCGCGGAATTAACTTTCTTTACTCCGACGTGGATACGGTTCTGTACGAAAAGGACGTTCTAGAATCCGGAAAACTTCCCGCCGAAGTGACGGCCGGAATTACCTACGAATACCAGGACCGGCTCCGCCTGGGCATCGAATATGCCTTTAGCCAGTGGAGCAACTATGAGAATGAGGCCAAACCCGAGAACCTTTCCGACCGTTGGCGGATCGCATTCGGTGGAGAATACATCCCCGACGCCACCTCCTATAACGATTACGGAAAGCGGATCCGGTACCGGTTCGGCATGTTCTATGCTAAAGATCCCCGCAGTTTTGACAACACCCTGCAACACTATGGTCTGACCTTCGGATTCGGTTTGCCGATTATTTTGCCCCGACAACAGACCTCTTTTGTTAATTTTGCATTCGAATTGGGTCAATTCGGCAATGCCGACACCTTGCGTGAGACTTACGGCAAGCTTACCGTCGGGTTCACCCTCAACGATAATTCTTGGTTTTTCAAACGCAAATTCAACTAATTATGATGAGGCTTGAAAATTGGATAAAGCTCGCCCTGACGGCGGCGATTACCCTGGTCGCCAACTTCACCGCACAGGGTCAGTGCGAAAACTGGATCGGTAAGTCTTTCGAGGAACAGGCATCGGAAGAACACGTCCTCTACCGCCAGTTCCTCAAAAGCGAAAACTACACCGAAGCCTTCAAGCACTGGCAAAAGGCCTATGAACTCGCCCCGGCTGCCGACGGCCAACGCCCCTTCCACTACTCAGACGGTCGGGCCCTCTACATGGAAAAATACAAGGCCGCAACCGACGAGGCCCAAAAGAAGGAATTCGCCGACAACATCCTGCGCCTCTACGACGAACAGATCAAATGCTATGGCGACGACGCCTTCCTGCTCGGCCGCAAAGCCTTCGATATGTTCTATCACCTGCGCACGCCCTACCCGACCTTGCTCGCCACCCTCAAGGAGGCCGTAGCCAAAGGGGGCAACAAAACGGAGTACATCGTGCTCGATCCCTACGCCCACGTTATCGTCCACCTGTTCCAAAATGATCAGATGCCGGTCGAAGAGGCCCGGGAAACGATCCTCCGGCTGAACGAGATCGCCGACTACAATGTCGAGAACAACAATGATTACGGCCCCTATTATCAGCAGGCCAAAGACGCCATGAACGGCACCCTGCAAGCCGTCGAATACGATATCTTCGACTGCGCCTACTACAAGGAAAAGTTCGAGCCGGAATTCAAGGCCAATCCCGACGACTACGAAAAGATCAAGTTGATGTATAACCGCCTGGTCGCCCAGGGTTGTGCCGAAGACGATCCGCTCGTCGCGCAGCTCAAATCGCGCTACGACGAGGTCGTTTCCGCCATCAATGCCGAGAAACTGGCCGAATTCTACATTGAAAACCCTGGCGCCCACGCCAAAGCCCTCTACGATGAAGGCAAATACTCCGAAGCGATCTCCAAGTACAAGGAAGCCATCGACAAGGAAGAGGGCAAAGGCGATGGAGCCGACAACGAAACGCTGGCCACCTACAATTTCGCCATCGCCTCCATCCTGTTCCGCAAGATGGACCAGTACTCTTCCGCTCGCGAATACGCCCGGAAGGCCGCCAAGCTGAAGCCCAACTGGGGGCAGCCGTATATGGCCATCGGCGACATGTATGCCGCCAGCAGCAACTCCTGTGGCAAGGATTCCTGGGACAAGCAGATCGCCGTACTGGCCGCACTCGACAAGTACGCCTACGCCAAGTCGATCGACGATTCCGTCGCCGATGAAGCCAACAGCAAGATCGCGAAGTATAGCGGTTTCCGCCCTGAACGCCAGGAAGGCTTCATGCGGGGCATCAAGGAAGGCCAAACTGTCAAGGTCGGCTGCTGGATCGGCGAATCGGTCGTGGTGCGCTTCCAATAATAGCCCATCCAAAAAACTTGTGGAAAAGAGCTTCGTTCGAACCTTTGGAACGAAGCTCTTTTTTATTTTTAGGCTTCCACCATTGAAAAATGAATCGCTATGAAAAATAAGAATGGGTGGCTGTTGCCCACTTTCCTCCTACTGCTCATCGTGGCTTGCACTCCCAAAACCACGGAAAAAGCCACGACCACCGAACCGACGACCACCCAACCTGCTCCGCCCCCGCCGGAAGAAGCGTTGAGCCCCTGCCCAAAGTTTACCGAGGCGCCAAACCCCGACGAGGCCGAAACCAACTACGTGCTATACCGCGATTTTCTGCGGGCGGGCGATTTCACCCAGGCCTACCAGTTCTGGCAGAAAGTCTATGAAGTCGCTCCAGCCGCCGACGGCCGCCGCAATACCGTGCTTTCCGACGGCATTTACTTCTACGAGCGCCTCTACGGCGGAGAAGAGGATTCCCTCGCCCGCGAGCACTACATCGACCTCATCTTCGAACTGTACGATCAGATCGACCGCTGCTATCCGGAAGGAGGATATGTCGACGGCCGCAAAGCCTTCGACCTGTTCTATAAATACCCGCATCGCGCCAGCAAGGAGGAGAT
Source organism: Saprospiraceae bacterium (assembly GCA_020436865.1). Taxonomy (GTDB): domain Bacteria; phylum Bacteroidota; class Bacteroidia; order Chitinophagales; family Saprospiraceae; genus JAGQXA01. Next base: position 5,749 of record JAGQXA010000367.1, read on the forward strand.
CTACGCGTTGTTTAAGGAATCGATCGATACCGATGGGATCGATGCCCAGTACTTCGTTTTGAACCCCTTCACCTCGCTACTGGTCGATCTCTATTTTGAAGGAACGGTCACGCTAAGCGAAGCCCGAAAATATCAGGAACTGGTGCGACAGGTACTGGCCAAAGGACTGGCTGAATGCAAAGGCAACGAATGCGAACACTGGCGGATCATCGAACAATACGCCCCGGTGCGCCTCGAAGCGTTCGAAACCGTCAAAGGCTTCTACGACTGTTCGTACTACGAAGAGAAATACTTCCCCGACTTTGTGGAAAATCCCACCGATTGCGACATCATCCGCACGGCATACAGCCGCTTCAAGTGGGGCGACTGCCCCGAAGCCGACGAGAAATTCAAACAGATCATCGCCGCCGGCAATGAGCACTGCGTCGAAACCGGGCCGCTCGAACTAGCCTATGACGCCTTAAGGGAAGCTAATTATCCGGAAGCCATCAACCTGTTCAAAAAGGCCGCCGAAGAGGAAACGAACAACAGCAAAAAGGCCAACATCCTGCTGCTGGTCGCCAAGGTGTACTACTCGCACCTAAAGAACTACCCGCAGGCCCGGCAGTACGCCCGCGAAGCCGCCAGCTATCGCCCGGGCTGGGGAGAACCGTATATGCTGATCGGCCGGCTCTATGCCTCCAGTGGGCCGCTTTGCGGTCCTGGCCGGGGCTGGGACAGCCAGATCGTCACCTGGCCCGCTATCGACATGTGGAACAAGGCGAAGAGCATCGATTCCAGTGTCGCCTCCGAAGCGCGCAAGTTGATCGCTCGTTACGAGAAGTTCATGCCGACGATCGAAGATATCTTTCAGCGAAACCGCCAGGAAGGGGAATCCTTCTACGTGGGCTGCTGGATACAGGAAAGTACGATCATCCGGGCCGCCCCCCGGCAGTAGGCCCGCAAGCAAAGAAGGGGGCCTGCCGAGCAGGTCCCCTTCTTATTATCCGATGCCGGCTTGTTCGGAAATCAGCGCCTCGAGCTGCTGCTTGAGGACCGGGAGGGTTTGCACGCCCATGGCCCGCCACTTCAGCTCGCCGCCCTGAAAGATCATTAGCGTCGGAATGCTGAAGATCTGCAATTTGGAAGCCAGCGCCTCATTGCGATCGACGTCGATCTTGACGACCTTGGCGCGCGCGCCCATCTCTTTTTTCAACTCTTCCAGCATGGGAGCCTGTACGCGGCACGGGCCACACCAATCGGCATAGAAATCGATCAATACCGGTTCCTTCGAGTTGATCAGTTCTGTGAAAGAGGTCTTACTCATAAGGTGTTTCTTAAGAACATTCCAGTGGAATGCCTGCCTTGGGATCTTTTTGGTATCTTCAATAAACGCCCAAGCCGCAAAATTGATCTATTTAACGCGTTTCAATTGCCACAAAATGTCTGCACGCGAGCACTTTGCCCGGTTTTTCTTCGCCCTGCTCCTCTTTTCCTGCGCCGGCCTTCCTTCGGCTTGCGGCCCCTCGACCGGCTCCGGTGGAGCTACTGCCCAGCAAGCGAGCGGGATCGATGAAGACGAACTGATCGCCCGCCTGTCGGTGGAGTTGATCCCTTCCCCTGCGACACAAGCGGAAGTCGAGCGCAACGCCATCGTCAACTACGCCATCGATCAGTTGCTCGACGTACGCCCGACCGCCAGCGGATTATTCGTCCAGATCGTCGACGCCGGGCAAGCGGGCCGGCAACTGCAATGGGGACAAAAGGCCAAAGCCCACTATACCGGGCAACTGCTCGACGGACGCGTTTTCGATTCCTCTCACCGGCGCGGACAACCGATCGCGTTCGTCGTCGGCAATATGGTTCAGGGCTGGAACGAAGGCGTGCAAATGTTGGCCCCTGGCGGAAAGGCCATTCTGCTGGTGCCTTCGGCCCTGGCCTACGGAGAAACGGGCATAAGCGGTCCGGGCGGGCAGACCGTCATCCCGCCCAATACGCCGCTGCGTTTTGATGTCGAGGTCCTGGAATGAAAGAGCCCCCGCCGGTCGGTTCCGGCGAGGGCTCTTCAAGGGGATCGAGAAGACAGGCCGCTCGCAGCGGCCCCGGCAGGGAGTGATCTCTCGCCCTATTTCGGCTTATTCGAGACTTGCAGGTATTTTTCCAGGGCCATCGTCATCGAAGGCGTTTCCGGTTCCGGAGCCTTGATGTTGATGACTAATCCCCGCTCTTCCACGGCCCGGCTCGTGCTGTTACCGTACACCGCAATGCGTGTTTCGTTCTGCTTGAAGCCCGGGAAATTATCGTAGAGCGACTTGATGCCCAGGGGGCTGAAGAAGACCAGCACATCGTAGGTGACGTCGCTCAGGTCGGAAAGATCGCTGCTGACCGTTTGGTACATCATCGCGTCCTGCCAACTGAAACCATGCTCGTCGAGGAATCCGGACACATCCTGGCTGCCCAGGTTGGAGCACGGCAGTAGAAACCGCTCCTTGTCCCTGTGCTTGAGCAAAGCCGGTTTCAGGTCGAGGATGGTGCGCTTGCCTACGAAGACCTTGCGTTTGCGATAAATGATGAATTTCTGAAGATAGTTGGCCAC
>JAGQXA010000368.1 GCA_020436865.1 Saprospiraceae bacterium
ACCATGTCCAGAGGACTGCTGCGTTTCGCCGCCTCCCGGCAGAAGTTCGAGCTGTTGGAATACGAACCGGGAGATCTCCAGGTTTCCAGCCATATCCCTATGCTAACCCTGGACAGTAAGGGGATGCTTTGGTATAGGGCAGAGGATGGATTGAGAAAATATGCGTGGGATGAGCACAACGGATTACACTTTCTGAAGGTCTATCCCAAAGCCGGTTCCATTGTCCGTGAGCCCACACCGGAAGACCTTTGGAGTTTCTCGGCCGAGCGTCTCTTTCATTATGATCCGCTCAGTGATCAATGGATCGAATTCCGGTTAGATCCTGGAGATCCCAAAAGCAGCAGCATTCCGAGCGTGACGGGAGTTCTGGCCCTGGGTAATGGGCAGCTATTGGTGCCGACCTACGGATTCGGCGCGCATCTCATCGACCCGCAAAAAGGCCGGCTGAAGCACTTCCGGCATGATCCGCAGGATGAGACTTCCCCCTCCACCAATCAGCTCACAGGCGCCGATATAGATAAGCAAGGACGGATCTGGATCGGCAGCAATAAGGGGCTTCATCTTTTTCATCCCAGCACCGGCAAATTCACCCGTTATCCTTTCGGCTACCCCAGCAACTTCACCCACATCGCCAAAGACGGCAAGATCTGGTTGGGGAGCCCGGGCTTCGGGCTTTTTTCCTTCGATCCGGAAACCGAGGAATTTCATCAGTACCACCCTCGCGACGGCTTTCCCGCCAACCGGGTGAGCATGATCCAGGAGGACGACCATGGGGGCCTCTGGATCGCATGTTATCGGGGGCTGGTCTATTTTCAGCCGCAGACCGAAGAGTGGCGACTCTACGATGAATTCGATGGCTTGCCGCCGGCCGATTGGTCGAAGGCCGGAAGTCTGCGCCTCCCCGACGGAAGCATGCTCCTGCGCATCCCGGAGGGGACAACCATCCGCTTCTACCCGGATAGCTTGCGCGACGACCCTTTTCCCGCCCGGGCCAACCTGGTCGATTTTCAGCTGGCCAACCGTGCGGTCGAGGTGGGGGCGCCGGAATCGCCCTTGAAGCAACCCATCTGGGCTACCGAGACCCTGGAATTGCGCTACGATCAAAATGTGTTCACGTTCTTTTTTTCCGCTTTTCACTATGCGGCTCCCGAGAGAAACCAATTTGCTTACCGCCTCGAAGGAGTCGATCCCGACTGGAATTATGTGGTCGACCGGCGCTCGGTCAACTATGCCGGCTTGCAGCCCGGGCGTTATCTGTTTCGGCTAAAGGCGGCCAACCACGACGGTTTGTGGGGAGAGGAGCGGACCTTACAGCTCGTCATTCAGCCGCCTTGGTGGCGTCGGTCGTGGGCGTATGTGCTCTATGCGGGGGCATTGTTCGGAACCTTGCTCTGGTTCTATCGCTTCCAGAGGCGGCGTTGGCAGATCCAGGCCCAACTCCAACTCGAACAAAGGGAGGTCGAGCGTTTGCAAGAGATGGACAGCTTGAAGACCCGCCTGTACAC
>JAGQXA010000369.1 GCA_020436865.1 Saprospiraceae bacterium
CGTCAGACCGCGCAATAACTTCCTTCCAATTTGCTTCCGATATTCGGCTTGATTTCGTATTTTGATAGGGCAAAATCTCGCCTGCTCTATGCACCATCAACGAGGTAAAGATCGCCAGCAACTCTTCCTGACCAGCCTGGATCAGATGGTCGAAAAAGACAGCTGGGCCCGGCTGGTAGACCTCTTTGTCGACGCCCTGCCCATTCATGAAATGGGATTTACCCACACCAGGCTCAACAAAGAAGGTAACCTGCCCTATCACCCGGCCGACCTGTTTAAACTGCTTCTCTACGGCTACCGCCATGCCATCCGTTCGGCCAACAAACTGGCCGATGCCTGTAAGATCAATGTCGAGGTCATGTGGCTGCTCAAAGGACTGCGCCCCAGCGCCCGTACCATCAACTACTTCCGGGCCAACAATGGCGAAGCCATTGAAAAGGCCCATCAGCACTTCGTGCGCCTGCTCCAGGAATGGTCGCTCATCGAAGGACAGACCGTGGCTCTGGACGGCACCAAGATCCGTGCACAGAACAGCCTGAAAAGAAACTTCAACGCTCGCAAGATCCGTCGCCACCTGGAATACATCGATGGCAAAATGAGCGATTACCTGGCTCAACTCGATGACCTGGACGAGGAAAGGCCTACGCCAAAACGGAAGCGAGAGCGGAAGGAACTGACCCAAAAGATCGATCAGCTGCAGGCCCGGCGCGAAGCGTATGAAGACCTGGCCGAACAGGTCGAGGCCAGCCCTGACGGACAGCTATCTCTGAGCGACCCGGAGGCCCGGGCCGTTATCCTGCATCGCAACATCGTGGAAGTGGGATACAATCTCCAGGCGATCATCGACGAGCGCTACAAGCTTGTCGTCGACATTTTCTGTGCCGGCGTCAACGACGTGGGAGCCCTGGCCCGCGGAAGCAAACGCGTACAGCAGGTCCTGAAAAGAAAATTCATCGATCTGCTGGCCGATGCCGGCTACCACCACGGCGCCGAACTGGCCTATGCCGAGCGGCGCGGCGTACGACCCTTCGTAGCGCCCAGAAGGAATCCGCCCCAAAAGGAAAAGGGCTTTCGAAAAGAGGACTTCCTCTACAACCCCGCCGACGATACCTATCGCTGCCCCGCGCAAAAGCTGCTCACTCCCGAACTGACCTTCAGGCGAATCTCCTCCCAACGCTCCTACCGCGTGCGCAGATATGGAACGCCTCACTGTGCCGGCTGTCCGCTAAAGAGGCGATGCACCACCAGCGATATCGGTCGCAAGATCGAACGACCGCTGCATCAGGCCTACACCGATCGCAACGACCAACGGGTGGCCCGCTACAAAGAGTTTTACCGAACCCGGCAAGAGATCATCGAGCACATCTTCGGCACCTGGAAGCGACATTGGGGGATGACGTACTCGTTGCTGAAAGGAAAGCAAAAGGTAGGAACCGAGTTCCGGCTTGCCGCCCTGGCCTACAACCTGTTGCGCACTCGCACCATCCTGGGCATCGACGACCTCCGGAAGCGCCTCCAGGCTCTTCTGGCCCTTATTTTGCCATACCTGCGAGCGATTTTAGGCCTTCCAGCGCCCTCTTTCTTCCAAAAAACACTATTTTCCTTTGAAATTTACCGGGCAGTATCC
>JAGQXA010000370.1 GCA_020436865.1 Saprospiraceae bacterium
CAGCTGGAAGCCTGCATGGCCGTGATGGCCACGATGAATTGCGTCATCGGATGCGTGTCGGTCGGCATGGCGTCGAGGGTGCGGAACACATGCTCCGGCACATTCGAGCGACTTACCCATTGCTCGGCGAGCCATTTGACCTCGTCGGCCGTCGGGATCTCTCCCACCAGCATCAGCCAGAAGAGCCCCTCGGGCAGCGGTTCTTTGCCGTCGGGTCCTTTGGGCAGTTGATCGCGAAGTTGCGGGATGGAATAACCGCGGAATCGGATTCCGTCGATCGGGTCGAGATTGGAGGTTTCCCAGACCATCATTTTTATTCCGCGGGCGCCGCCGAAGAGCTGACTCAGCGTGACCTGGTCGATCTTGCGGTCGCCATTCTCCCGGAGGATGGTTTTGATCTCTTTCTGGAGGGCGGAGGCTTTTTGACTAAATTTTGATTTGAGGAGGTCCATTAAACAGTATACGTTATAAGGATGAGCAAACGGTTGAAATCTCGGTGTCAATTTCCCCGCAACGGTCGATAGCAGGCCGGCGAATGGATCGGGGTGTTCATTGGCGTTTTTCCCCAAAAAATAAACAGGGCCGCCGACCAAAAGTTCAGGGGCCGCTGACCCGTAAAAATAGCAAATTTTCATGGAAGGATCGCAATAGACGGCACGAATCCGGGGGGATTGACCGGGCATTTTCCCCGACGGGCTCCGAAGGCGAAACGACCAGGCAAAAAAATGCGGTTAAAGCACCTTGGCGCTCTAACCGCATTCCTAAAAAGCGATTATATTAAGCGATTTATTCCATGTTGACTAAGGCCAGTTCGATCTGCTGCGGCGTAGCCCCCTCGTCCTGCATCTTGCGGGCGAGATCGGCCTGCCGTTGGCGGCGCTTGATGAGCTCATTGTAAAACACCTTGACCTGTTCTTCGTCGAGCAGCATCTGGACGGAGGTTTCCATTCCGCTCTGGATCGACTTCATTTTCTTGATATAGGTTTGGGGGTCGCTTGCTTCCAGTTCGGCTACGGAAGCGATATTGTGCAGGCGCGTCTGTTGGATGTAGAGCATCTTGGTGGCCTGCTCGGCGTTGAGTTGGTACCGTTCGGTCAGCTCTGCAGTAGCCTGTGCAGCCTGGTCCTCCAGGCTCGAATGTTGGGCGAAAGATCCGATGGCCAGCAGGCCAAAGACAAAGAGGAGTATGGTCTTTTTCATAATACGCGGGTCAATTTTTGGGCCGCAAGGGTGGCAGGGTCGGCCTTTTTGATGAAATTCGACAGCTAAAATACAACATTAAGAGAAAAAAAGAGCCGAACTGATCACGGCAGTGCCAATTTATCGGGAAAAAAGTAAGTTTGCGACAGAAATGAGAGTGCCTGCGCCGAGGCTACGGCAGGCAGGTGCGAGAATTCGGGCGATATGTTGATGATACAGGACATACTGGTGAGCGACGAACTATTGACCGAACAGTTCGTGTGCCGGCTCGAGGCCTGCAAGGGCGCTTGCTGCTGGGAAGGAGATTGGGGGGCGCCCCTCGAAGCGGAGGAACGCGCGACCCTCGACCGGATCTGGCCGCTCGTGGCCCCTTATCTTCCGGAAGCCTCGCGGCGTCAACTGGAAGAAGAGGGACGCTATACCTTCTATCCCGAACCCGGAGAGTACGGAACGCCTCTGCGGCCCAACGGCGCTTGCGTATACATGACCACCGATGAAGAGGGAGTTGCCCACTGTGGGATCGAACAGGCCTACCGGGCGGGCGCGGTCGATTTCCGAAAGCCCATTTCCTGCCATCTATATCCCGTGCGGGTCAAGCAAAACCGGGCTTTGGGATTCGAAGCGCTGAACTACGATCGCTGGGATATCTGCTCGGCCGCCTGCTCCCACGGCCGTTCTCTCCAAATGCCGCTCTATCGATTCGTTCGCGAAGCCCTGATCCGCAAATACGGGCAGGACTTTTACGACGAACTGGCCGCCGCCGCCGGGTACTGGCAGCGGCAAAGAGAAGAAGGTTCCGACCAGCCTTGATTTTTTTTGAAAAACGAGGCAAAGACCTTACTTTTGCAAAGATTTTTTCCGGCCTACCCCCGTTGCGACCTTGTATCGCAATTTTTTTTCGGCTGGGGTGGTTTGTAATGTTTTGATAATCAACAATATTTGAGGGCAGCGCTGCCATTGCGAGCCGGATCGGCAACCAGGCGTTGATCCTTTTACCAGAAGGCCCTCCAGGCATGCAGGAGGGGAAAATCAGTTGGAGAATGGCATTAATTGGTAAGATCAGAAAAAACAGTTGGGTGCTGGTCGTCATGATCGCCCTGGGTTTGGGTGGTTTCATCCTCATGGACATGACCTCCGGTCAGCAAAGTATTTTCGGCAGTTCCCGTACGATCATGGCCGAAGTAGAAGGGCAAGACATCGACATTAACGAGTTTTCGAACGTCGAACAGATCGTCTACGGCAATTCGTCGGGCGATCCGTACGCTCGCCGGAACGCGTTGTGGACCTACTACGTCGAGAATGCCATCCTGCATAAGGAGGCCGACGCTATCGGTCTGGGCGTGAGCCGCGATGAGCTGATCGACCTGCAGTTCGGCAATAACCTCAGCCCGATCATCACGACCCGTTTCCAGGACCCGAACACCCGCCAGGTCAACCGCGAACAGCTGAATCAATTCCGCCAGGCCATCGAGAACAATTCGCTCGATGCCAGCATTCGTCCGTTCTGGGCCCACCAGGAAAAGGAGATCATCAAAGAACGCCTGAAGGAAAAGATCACGAACATTGCCGCCAAGGGCTTGTATGTGCCCTCCTGGCAGGCCGAAATGATCGGCAACGATCAGAATGCCAAGGTGGATTTCGTGTATGTGCACATCCCCTTTACCGCCATCGCCGACAGCGAGGTGGCCCTGAGCGATGCCGATTACGAGGCCTACCTCAAGGAGCACAGCAGTGAATACAAGCTCGATGAAGAAGCTCGCAAGATAGCCTATGTGGTCTTCGACGTGAAGCCGACCGCCGCCGATTCTGCGGCCTACCGGCAGAACATCCTCGATCTCGTCCCGGCCTTCGAAAGCACGACCGACGACTCGCTGTTCGTGGGCAATAACTATGGCACGATCGATGCGGCCTACCTGACGAGCGAGCAATTGCCCGACCCGATCCTCGATACGATCTATACCATGACGCCGGGCACCGTTTATGGACC
>JAGQXA010000371.1 GCA_020436865.1 Saprospiraceae bacterium
CCGCTGGGGCCCAAGCTGGTGCTGCGCGGCAAAGTGGCCGAACTGAAAGGCCGGAAAGTGATCGTCCACATCAGCCTGTCGGCTGAAGGCGTCGAGTGCGCGCGCGGCGAGGTCGTGGCCGTGCAAATGCCGGAAGGCTTTGTGAAGTAGGGAGCCAGTTCCTAAAACCTCGCTCCTTTGGGTGGTATTGTTCGGGTCCCCTGACCCGAACGAGCGAGAACCCCGGCGCCCTCAATCCCCGAGCGGCACTCCGTTGCTATCGGTGGTCAGCACCTCGCTCATGTAATCGAAGAAGGGCCGCATGCGGTGGAAGGTTTCCACCATTTCGTCCAGAAAGCTCGCCGCCAGGGCCTCGCGCATGGAGAATTTCCGGGCGATCAGGAACTGCTTATACCGCAGCAGATCGATGGCCGGATGATCCTGGGAATAGCCTTGCGGCGCCGTTTTGAGCTGTTCGCCCTGCAGCTCGCCGAAGGTCTTTTGAAAGAGCGGCTCGGCCAGGATCTTTCGCAGGCGGTCGGGTTCGGCGGCTAGTTCCTCGCGAATGCGCTTCAGGTCGTGCGGTTCGGGACCCCAGAATCCGCCGCCCACGAACACGTTGTCCGGCTCGAGGTGGAAGTAGTAGCCGCCGCGCAGCCACTTGGTCGCCCGGCTCATGCCGCCGCTGAAATGCTGTTTGTAGGGCGTTTTGTCTTTTGAAAAACGGGTGTCGCGGTAGATGCGGTGCAGTTGAAGCTTTTCGATATGGTCGTGTTGGCTCATGCGTTCGAGCAGCGCGTCGGCAAAGGCCTTCACTTCTGCCAGGGCGGCCTGATAGCGGTCTTTGTGCGCGTTGAACCAATCGCGCTCGTTGTGCGCGGCCAGGTCGGTGAGAAAATCGAAAACGGAGCGAGAGAGGGTAGCGGACATAGCGGCGGATTATTTTGCGAACAACTGACTTCGGTCTTTAAACGCCTTGAACTCGAGCGCATTGCCCGACGGATCCAGGAAGAACATCGTGGCCTGTTCGCCCACCTGCCCCTGGAACCGGATGTAGGGTTCGATCACGAACGACACGCCCGCCGCCCGCAAACGAGCTGCCAGGGCTTCCCAATCCTCCCAGTCGAGCACGACCCCGAAATGAGGCACGGGCACGTCGTGCCCGTCGACCGGATTGTGGTGTCGCCGCTCGTCGACCGCGAGCCGTTCGTCCAGATGTGCGACGAATTGATGCCCGAACAGGTCGAAATCGATCCATTGATCCGAACTGCGTCCTTCCGGACAACCCAACAGCTCGCCGTAGAAGCGGCGGGCCGCTACCAGATCGTGCACGGGCATGGCGAGGTGGAAAGGGGTAAGCTTACTCATCGTCGTTTCGTTTAGGTCGGCAAGTTAAGCAACTTCCCTATACCGCCACCTCGATCCGCACGATCTTTCCCCTGCGGCGGAAGATCGAGGCGCTGTCGTCGAGACTGAGCGTTGAACTCGCTTGTTCTCTGACGGTTCCGTCTGCTTCGATCAGCCGCAAGCCCTTTCCTTTTTCCTGCCGGTAGATCACCGGCACCTGGCAATACGTAAAGGCCAGCGAACCGGCGGGCAGTTCGATTTTCTGCTGCCGCCCCTGCAGGTCGAAGTACGAAAAGCTCCCGGGCGCCGGCAGGAATTCCGACGGACGCAGCAAGTTCGGCTGGAAGTGGATCCGGCCTTGGTCGACGACCAAACCCAGTTCGCCGAAGCGGGAAAGGATGTCTTCCTTGACCTGGCCCGTCATGCCGGGCTGCTGGGCGCCGGCATTGCCGGGCGTATGCGAGTACGGATCGCTGGGGAAAGCGCCATACTCGGCCGGGGTCTTGTTGAAGCCGATCCCGTTCCGGATGTCGTAGTAGTGCCCGGAAAGCGCTTGGAGAGTCGCTTCTCCGGCGGCTTGTTGCCGGGCCCAGGCGTAGTTTTCCTGGGCGGCCAGTAGCAGCTTCGACACCATATGCCAGTACACGCAGCCCAGGCCCTCGTAGCCGAAGAAGGTACCCGACCGGCCGGTGAACGACTGGTGGTCGAAGATCTTCTCGAAGGCCTCCAGGATCAACGAACGGTCTTTCTCCACCAGGTCGCGATAGCCGCTCTGTGCGAGTTCGTCGAGCGCCGAGCTGACGCTTTGGGCATTGTTGAACGAGCCGTTGAAGTGATATTTGCCGTCGACGTCTTTCTCCACGAGGGCTCGGTTGCCGTCGGCAATCAGGCGCAGGATCAGGGCAGAGCGCTCGGCGGTCTCCCCGGGCAGGTTGTTCTTCTCGGTGAATCGCGGCAAACGCCGGTCGGGATAGAGCAGGTAGGTATGCTGATCGGCCCGGTAAAGGGCGCTCTGGCGTACGGCTCCCAACAGATCGGCAGCTTCGCCGGGTGAAAGGAGGCCGGCGCTCAGTACGGCCACCTGGCCTTCGAGCATTTCGTAGAGGTGATCGACCCCCACTTCCCGTTCGTTTCTAACGCTCATCAGGTTGTAGGCGTGATAGAGCCCGTCGGCGCGTCGGTTGGCGCCGATCGAATGGTCGGTATAGCGCAGGGCGAGCGAGAGGAACCGCTCCAACTCGGCTTTGTCGATCGTTCTACTTTCGCCCGAGAATCCCTCGGCATAGACCTGTTCGCGGTAGTCGCTCCCGGCCCGTCCCAGGCCGTCGAGAATGGTCTTTCGATCGCGGTCGCTGAGTCGGCCGTCGAGCAGTTCGGCATGCCGGTCCAGCGTTTGGGTGATGCCCGCAAGTAGTTCGCCCACTTCGGCCGACACTTCGACCGGACCCTCCAGCCGCCCGAACAGCTCGCCGGCGAACACCAGGAAACGGCGGATGTAGTAGAGCGTTACCATCGACACCCCATTGCCTACCAGGGCGTTGTTGGCGTCGTTCCATTCGGGGCGTTGCGTGTTGAGCCAGATGCCGCCCTCGGGGATGAAGTTGGAGAATTTGGCCAGGATCATGACCAGCAACTTTTCGGTGAGGTTGGTTTTGTAGACCTCGCCGTTCCGATCCAGGAGGAGTTTGCCGTCGGCCCCGGTCTCCCGCACCCGTTCTTCGATGGTGGCCTCCAGGGCGTCGTCGAACACGACCGTATCGCGAGGGTCCTTTAGTAGCTCTTCATAGCGCTTGATCCGGTAGGGTACGTTGGCGTAGGCGAACAAGGGGCGGGTCAAAAACGCCTCCAGTTTGCCCGGATGATAGCGGTGCGAGAGTTCGAGCAGCTTCTGCAGGTAGATCACCTGATGATCCCCCCAGTAGCCGATGTACGACCAGGGGTCGTCGGGCTCGATCACTTCCCAATCGATCCCGTCGCGGGTCACGCGATACGGATTGTAGCCGTCTGGAGTGGAGGCGTTGACGAACTTGGCGACCATGCTTTCGACAAAGTCGGGGTAGGAGAGTGCCAGGGCTTCCCAATTCTGGAAAATATCGCGCCAGTTGCCCTGATAGTAGAGGCTTCTGGATCCGTCGGGGGCCTTGAGCTCGATCGAAAAGCGATTCCAGGGCCGGCTGGGATCGCCGTGGCGGCGGCTGAAGGTCAGCGGCAGGTATTCGTAGCATTGCCGTTCGAGATCGGCATCTCCGGTTTCGGCAGCCAGCCGGAGCAGGTCCGGATAGTCGATGGCGCCGGGCAAAGATCGCAAAAAAGAAGCGTGCTTGTCGGCCAGGGGCCGGTTGGCGCGCTCGATGAATTTTCGCAGGTCGGCGCTTTCCACCCGG
>JAGQXA010000372.1 GCA_020436865.1 Saprospiraceae bacterium
CAGTCGGTCATGCGGGAAACGACCCTGCTCACCTGCATGGTGTTCGTCATCTTGATGGGAGCGACCACCTTTTCTTTTGTCTTTCGTGAAATGGAGGGAGATCGCTTTCTGGTGGAGTTGATCGGATCTTCGCAGCTATCGGCCTTGGGCTTCCTCCTGCTGGTGATGGGAGTTGTATTTGTGGCCGGCTTTTTCATCGACTTCATCGAGATCATCTTCATTATCGTGCCGGTTGTGGCGCCGATCTTCGCCCAATACGACCTCAACCTCGTTTGGGTGGGTATTCTGCTGGCCATGAACCTTCAGACCTCCTTTCTCACCCCGCCCTTTGGGTTTTCCTTGTTCTACCTGAAAGGGGTTGCCCCGAAGGAGGTCACGACCCAGCACCTGTATCGGGGCATCGTGCCGTTCGTTCTTATCCAATTGCTCTTCCTGGCAGCGGTATTGCTGTTCCCGGACCTCGTCCTGTTCGTGCTCGACTAGATCGTTTGGAGGAGGTCGTAGAAGGGTTTTTCGGTGAGTTCCGACCATTGCGCGGCGGCTTTCCGGAAAGACCGGTAGGAGTCATAGACCCGCTTGGCGAAAGGGTCGCGATCGGTCAACTCTTCAATGATCTCGGTGGTGTAAAGCCGCAATTGGTCGAGTACTTCCCGGGGGAAAAAGCGCAGCTCGACCTGTTCTTCTTCCACCAGTTTCTTCAGGTAGAGATTGTTCTTGGCCTCGAATTCGCATAACATCCAATGATTCAGGCGCAAAGCGGCCGCCCAGAGGATCGTTTGCAGATCGGAGGGCAGTTCGTCGTAAACTTTCTTGTTGATGAAGAATTCCAGGGCCGAACCGGTTTCGTGCCAGCCCGGGGCATAGTAGTAGCGGGCGATCTCGTGAAACCCCATCAGGTAATCGTGGTACGGGCCGATCCACTCGGTGGCGTCGATGACCCCACGCTCAAGACCCGGGTAAATTTCCCCTCCTGCCAGCAAGACCGGCGCTCCGCCGGCCCGTTCCAGGACTTTGCCGCCCAAGCCTGGAATGCGCATCTTAAGTCCCTTCAGATCGTCGAGGCTGTTGATCTCGCGGTTGAACCAACCGCCCATTTGCACGCCGGTGTTTCCACCAGGGAAGGGAACAAGACCATAGTCGGCATACAGTTCTTTCCAAAGGTCCAAACCGCCGCCGCTAAGCATCCAGGCGTTGATCTGCTGCGCATTCATCCCAAAAGGCACGGAGGCGAAAAACTGCGCCGCCGGGATCTTTCCGGCCCAGTAGTAAGCCGCGCCGGAACCCAGCTCGGCCGCGCCGCTGCGCACCGTATCGAAGGCCTCCAAGGCAGGTACCAATTCTCCACCGCCATAGACCTTGATGCGGATCCGCCCGGCCGACATCTCCTCCACCCATTTGGCGAACAACTCGCAACCTTCGCCGGTGACCGGAAAATTAGGCGGCCAGGTGGTCACCATCTTCCAGTTGTAGATCCGGTCGGTCGACAGCTTCGGCGTTTGATCCTGCGCCTGGTTTTTGCCGCCGAAGAAGCGGATCGCGAAAGGCAAAGAGAGCGTACCCAGGGCCAGGCCCTTGAAAAACGACTTCCTGGAGATCTTTTTCATATGGTTGTGCTTCGACTAGTATTCCCAAAGTAGGGAATTTTTCCGGTAACTTTTACCGATCTTACTCTGTCCGATTTTTGTCATTTTTTTGATAATTGCTATCTTGACACAATAACCTGAGCTTGCCGCTGCTGTGAGCGGACAATTATTCGGATGTTCGGCTCAGGATTGAAACTTCCAACCCAACCGATTCCATGTTCTGCTCGAGCGAGAGTGACATATCCAAGCGACCCACAGCAGAGAGTAATTTTTTCCACAAAATCGAGGTAGAATCGCAAAATCTCCACGTCTATGAATTGGTCGGTGAAAGTGGCCTTCCTGATGGCCGTTTTGTGCTGGCCGGCGTTCATTGCCGGTCAAAGTAGTATAGTGCTCGACGATAA
>JAGQXA010000040.1 GCA_020436865.1 Saprospiraceae bacterium
GAAACAGGCCGCTATTCGGGTCGCAATGACACGGTAAGACGCCATCTGATTCCCGGTCGAACGACAGAATGAGCGGCCGGTCTGCGTCGACCGTTCCGCCTTTGGGCAGATCGCTGAATTCGAGTACGCTCAGGCCCTGCACCTGCCCCTGGCCGGGCATCAGTTCGTAAGGGCGCAGCTCTTCCCCCGTTTCTAAGCAGGTCGAACAAGGCCTGGGAAAGGCTCGCGTAGCGGCCTCCACATGGCTCAGGCGGAAATGGAGTGAAAGGCCGGCCGGCGTATGCAATTCCAGTCCAAAAAGACGGCCCAGGCCTTCGGCCGGCACAGCGACCCCTTCCAGCGGCCGCAGCAATCGTAGTTCGATCTCGCGCGTGGTCCAGTCGGGCTGCGGCAAAGTTTCCCATTGGTGAATGTCGCGCGTGCCGCCCGGCCGTTCGTCGAGCGGTAGTCCGGACTGATTGTAGCGATCGGTGTCGAATTCTTCGGTGCTTACAAGGATCTTGAAGAACTCGGCGATCTCGATCAATCCCCAGCTGTGGTAGGCTTCTTCCAATTGGAGCAGGATGGTGCGATGCGCTACGCCATGGGCCAGGTCGATCAGCCAGCCTTCCTGTTGTGGCTCCAGGCATAGCTTGGGCATCAGTTGGTTGTAGATGCCGAAGTCGCCGGCCAGATAGAGGGCGCTGAACCAGAGCGGCCGGTCGGAAGTGTTGGTGATCCTGATCTGCAGGGCCGGTTCCTGCCCCTTTCCCCGATGGAAAAAGTACGGAAGGTACACGGGAAGGCGCCAGTCGACCGCTTCTTTGCTTGCCGCATCGCTGCGATCGACCGGATCGGTAATGCGGAATAATTCGATCCGGAATTCGCCTTCCTGGATGGCGCCGGAGGGCTTGGCCAACTCCAGTAGTTGCACCCAACGGGCCACCGTGCGCAGTTTAGGCACGAGATCGGCTACGGCTTCAGGACTGTGGCCCCGGATCCGCCGGAATAGCGGGCGTCCGCTCTCCGGCAGGGTCAGCGCCAGGCTTTCGTCTACGCAGCGGATCAGGTAGCGAGCCTGGCGGATATGCTCGGTCAGCTCGACCGGACCCTGGTCGTGTCCAAACTGCCTTCCCAGTTCCTTTCTTACTCCCTCCGGCACGTCTTCGGCACAAGCAACGGGTAGGGGAGTGGCGCCCCAGCGTTCGATCGTCGCGCGGAAGACCCGTTCTTTCGGGTGCTGGTCCATGCCCGACACCCTGGAAAAAGCCGGTTTCACCGTCACCACCCAGATCGATTGCCCGTCGGTTTCCAGCTTCAGTTCGGTTCGCGACTCGCCGCCGCCCCCGGAAAACCCGTCGATGGCGCCGGCGTTGACGATCCAGCCTTCCTGCTGGTCGAAACTGACCAGGTAGAAGGGGAGGCCGGCAGTGCTCCGGTTGCCGAGGAACAGAGTATTTGGGTCGGCCCGGACGATCTCCAGTTGCGGCGATTGATCGTGCACGCGTTGTCCGGTGCGGATGCGCAGGTGGCTGGCCAGTTCCGGGTAGCTTAGTTGGCCCCCGAATTGGCGTAAGGTCTCGATCAGCGAATAGGTGAATACGCCACGGCGTTCCCCCTCGATATACGTCTCTTTGGCCGTTTGCCCATCGCGCGCTGCGGCCAATAGGAGGTGAGGGCCGGTCGGTGGACTGAGCTGTCCGTCGGCGCCGCGTTCGAATTCGGGGTATCCGAGCAATTGGTCGACCGGCTGCCGGGAAGCGGCCGGCTCGACGATGCGCGGCCAGATCGATTGGCTAGTCAGGCGGGTGCCCGAGCCGGCATGGCAGCAGTCGAGAATAACGGTAAACCGCACATTTTTGTCGCGGGTTGCCTTCCAGATCAGGTAGGATAGCTCTTTGTCCAGCAGGTCGGAGCCACCTTCGGTGCGACTGTCGTAGCACACGAGCGATTCGTTTTGGCGATCGGGTTCGATATGCCAGAAGGCTGGGTCGGCCTCCTGTCGCGAACCGTGTCCGGCAAAGTAGAACAGGCATTGATCGCCCTCGCGGGCCGCCGCGAAGTGCTCGAAACCCCGGATGATGGCTTCGCGCGTAGAAGCCGAATCGGTCAGTACGAGCGGATAATAATCGGATCGCATGCCTTCGCAATGCTGTTGCAGGTACTTTTCAAAAGCCTGCAGGTCGCGCACGCAGCCCTGCAGTTGATGGCGGGGAACAGGGTAGCGGTCGATGGCGACCAGAAGGGCGTAGAGGGAAGGCATGCAGATTCAGCTTGGTTCGTGGCAGGAGGTTTATTGCGCCATCTGCGGTGAATTTTTCTACAATTCCAGCAGGAAAGTGCGCAGGCCCATTTGCCGCTCGATCAGCATCATGTTGTTAAAGGCTTCGTTGCGGTCGTAGTAGGGGCCGTGCACGATCTGGTACACGGAAGTCTTGGCGCCATACGGATCTTCCAGTTGATTCTCGCGGATGAACATGCGGCCGACCCCTTCGCGGTCGAGTTCCGACATGCGCTCCTGGGCTGCCGGAAGCTGGCTTATTTCGGCCAGCACGATCCCGAAACCGCCGGTGATCCGGCCCTGCTTGAATTCGTTGTCGTCGGGCTGCGCTACCGGGGAGGGCGCCGCCACCGGCGTATTGTTGGAGAAGACCAGCATGCTGGTTTCGGCCTGATAGGGCGCCGGACGGGCTACCTGCGGCGCTACGCCGGCCTGATCGTAGGAGGTCGGAGTTCCTCCGGCCCCGCTTCCACCGCTGGCAAAAGAGCGCTTGACCACGAAGGCGTCTTTGAAGCCGCGCGCCTTGACCGTCGGCAGCATCTGCCGGGCGTCCTGAGAGCTGCCGAACCAACCGATCTGGATCTTCGTCCACGGCCCTTCTTCGTACTGCAGGAGTTCGCCCAGGCCTTCCACGCC
>JAGQXA010000373.1 GCA_020436865.1 Saprospiraceae bacterium
AAGCGGGAATAGTCCGCAGCAATCCGACAGCAACAGATTGTCCGACACTTCCAAATTGCCGGTGACATTGATCAGGCTGGACAGCGGATCTACATTGGTCAGGAGGCTCAGTCCGCTAAGGGTCAGGTTTCCCCCACAGACGACCAGGCCGTTGAGGCCGTCGAGGCTCGTCAGAGCCGGCAGGGCGGCGAGTGTCAGTCCGCCGAGCAGGCTTACTCCGCCCAAGCCTCCGATATCGGTCAGTGCCGGATTGTTCTGGACGGTTACCGGACCAGCGCCGGATAAGGCCGACAGCCCATTGAGATTGCCGAGCAGGAGATTGTCGGTGATCGTGATCCCGAAAACCGTACCCAGATTGGATAGGCCGTCGATGTCGGCCAACAGGGCGTGCTCGCCGATCGAGAGATTGCCCCCGATGAAGGTGAGGTTTTCCAACCCGTTCAGGTTCAGGAGCAGATCGTTGTCTTTGAGGTCGAGGTTGCCATTGATGGTGACGAGGCTGTTGAGGTTACTCAGGTCGACGATGTCGGGTCCGGAGATCGTCAGATTGCCGTTGAGCACATTGCAGGGCCCGAAGGCGTTGACCTCATCCTGGTTGGTCAGGAGGACGTCCTCCTCGCAAACGATCGCATTGGCCAGTTCGAGCACGACCAGAACGGCCATAATGGAGGCACAATCGGCGGCTGGGTCCTGGGCTTCGAAGAACCAGGTATATTGCCCCGGAAGCTCGCCCGACACATCCGTGAGGGAATTGTCGCCGGGGTCGAACACGGCGGCTTCCTGCAGGAAGAGCGGGTCTTTGTAAAATCGGTTGTTGGTCACCAGCAGATCGAAGGGCGGCGTCCCCTGAAAGAGCGGGTGGATGGTGCCTCCGGTCGGCAAAGCGACGGTACCGACCAGCATTTGGTTGTTGGTGAGGGGCAGGCCGGCCAGGGAGTTGTTCAGGTCGGAAATAATGCCATTGTTGATCAGAGTGCCGGTATTCGTATGGGTACCGATATGTGAGATCACCAGGAAACCGTTGTTGGTCCAGGAAGCCGTATTGCGCAGCGTTTTGTCGAGCAGGAGTTGTCCGCAGGTTTCGTTGACAAAAATGGCCGTGCCCGTATTGCGAAGGCCTACGCCGCCGATCCCCGGCAGCAGCCCCAGTCTTCCCTCGTTGATGAAATTGGCGCCGCCACCGTCGTTCCACAGGCCGTGGGAATTGACACCGTCGATAGTCAGCAGGCCGGAGGGGTGGTTTTGGAAGAGGCTGCCGTTGCGGTTGTAGAGGCCGGTGCCGCCGAGTCCGGACGATTGATTGATCGTGCCGAAGTTGTTGAAGCTGGCCTGATCCTTATTGAGGATGCCGTGCGAGCCGGTGTTGCCGATGTTGATCACCCCGTTGGGCAGGTTGTCGAAATTCGCCTGGCCGAAATTCTCGATGCCGATCCCGGCGATCCCTCCGGTCAGGTTGATCGTGCCCCCATTGTTGAAATCGGCGGCAGCCGTGATATTGCGGATGCCCGCATTTCCGGAGTTGACGACCTGAACACTGCCGGTGGAAGTGAAGAGGTTGCGGTTCTGAATGGCCGTATTGCCGGTATTCTGGGCCAGGATCGTGCCCCGGTTCTCCACTTCGCCGCCGTTGATCAGGGCGGAGGCGGGAGCGCCGTCGAGCGTCAGGCTGGCGCCGATGGCGATCGTCAGCTTGCCGCCGGGTTTGATCCGGACTGAGCGGGCGGCCTGGTTGCCGCTAACCTCCGGTTGATTTGGTGTGCCGCCGGGAATGAACACATCGTCGGCCGGCCCGGGCACGGCATTCTGATCCCAGTTGGCGGCGTTCGACCACTGGTCGTCTTCCACCCCCGTCCAGTTCAGGTTGAGCGCCATGGCATCCGGGGAAAAAAAGAGGGGCAAAGAAAGGAGCAATAACTGGTAAAGCAGGGGAAGGCAAGGCTTCTTCATGTTCAATCGATTTTTGGTGAATGGTGGAAAGCAGGGTAATGCCCGCACCTTCGAGGAGAAGGCGGTTTTTTCAATTTACGAAAAAATACAGATACCGTCTAAGAGCGGCCAGAGAATACCTGTTTCCAGGTACGAAAAGAGGAAGCTGCGGTCAGAGCAATTGGAAGAGGTCGGTCAGTCCGGGTGTACGATCCACCTGAAAGCCTTCGGCATAGGCGAAACCCGCCGGCCGGCCGTAGGTAGCGGCTTTGGCCCGCAGGAAATCTAGGAATTCCTTGCCGGAAATGGGCGTCTGAAGTTCTCCGGCGTACTCTTCGGCCTCCGGTTGGTAGAATTGCGAGCGGAAGGCCAGCACCAGCTCCATTTTTCGCTCGATGTAGGGAGTGATATCGACCACGAGATCGGGGGTCAGGTTGCGATCCTGCACATAGTGATACAAGGCCTTCGGCCGCCAGTGCGGCTGCGCTTCTCCGTCGGCCGATCCCGTTTCGACCTTGACCAGGCCTGCATAGAAACAGGCGTCGGCGATCAGTTTGGCGGCGCGGCCATGGTCGGGATGGCGGTCGTCTTTGGCGTTGGCCAGCACGATCTCCGGTCGGTACTGCCGGATCGCAGCGATCAGCTTGAGCAGGTTTTCCCGGTTGTAGGCAAAGAAGCCGTCGGCCATCTCCAGGTTCACGCGAAACCGGGCGCCCATCAGGCGCGCCGCTTCCTGGGCTTCGTCATCGCGGATCCGGGCAGTGCCGCGCGTTCCGAGTTCGCCGCGGGTCAGGTCGACCAGACCGACCGTGCGGCCCTGGTCGATATGCCGTAATAAGGTACCCGAACAACTCAACTCGACGTCGTCGGGATGCGCACCGATCGCAAGGATGTCTACTTTCATGTCGGCGGCAAGATACGAATCCGCCGCGTCAATCCGGAAGGGTATTGAGCAAAACCGTCACTCCGATCATGGGTAGGATCATGGAGGCCGAGGAATTCCGCAATTCGAACACTTCGAGCGGATCGTCGAAAGTGGCCGGTTCGGGCGAGCGGCGGCCGTAGAAATCGACCGCGCTGCTGCGCAGGTAGAGGGCGCGCAGATCGAGGGCTATGCCGAACTCGTACGACAGGATGATCTCCAGTCCGGCCGCGCCGCCGTAGCCGATCGTCCAGTCCTTGTGTTCGCGATCCGTCTCCACCACCTCGTCGAGGTCTTCGTCGGTGATCACAGAGCGGGTGTAGAAACGGTTCCAGCCGATCCAGCCTTCCAGATAAGGTTGCACGGGCAGGCTGACCTGCGGCTTGTAGCGCAGAAACCCGTAATACATCAACAGGTTATTGCTGGCGCGCCAGGAAAAGGGGATCTGTAGTCCGTCGATCAGTTCGGTGTATTCCAGGGTTTCGTGATCGAACTGCATCCAGGAAACGTCGAAGCCCACCCAAAGGGGCTTGTTTCCCAGCGGGAACCAGAGCGCACCCCCTCCGCCAAAGGCCAACTCGTCGTCGAGCCGATCGGAAAAGACGCCCAGGGGAACCCCCATCTGAAAGCGCGCATTGAACAGGATCTGTGGAAAGCCGGGATCGGCAAGCTGGGCGGTCTCTTGCGAGCGCACCGCCGTCAGACAGGTGGAGAGAAAAAGGAATAGCAGTATGACGCGCATAGGCAGATCGTTCTTTTGGTTCCTGAAAGTACGCAAAATGTGTCATTGCCTCCCTCTATTTTTCGCTATTTTTGGCGGATGCTACTACGAACGATCTGCTTATGGCTTATGGCCACGTGGCTTCCTTTTGCCATTGCGGCCCAGGGATCTTTGCACGTACAACTGCTCGGAGAATACGACCGCGGCGACGAACGCTACTCCGGTAGCTGGGTCTACGCCGATCCGCTGGGAACGGAATACGCCCTGCTGGGTACTCGCTTCGGAACCGCCGCTTACGCCCTCGACGGTCCGGCGGCGCCCATCGAACTGGGCTTTATTCCCGGCCCTACCTCTAACTGGCGCGAGATCACGGTGGTCGGCCATCACGCTTATGTCGTCACCGAGGGCAGCGGCGATCTGCAGGGCATGCAGGTGATCGACCTGAGTTTCCTGCCCGACAGCCTCCACCTCACCGCCGTTTACGACTCCACCTTCACCCGGGGGCACATCATTCAGAAGGACCTCTACGCCGAACACCCGACGGTGTTCGTCTGCGGCACCTCCAGCACGGGCGGTATTCACATCCTGGACGTCTCGGAGCCCGCCCATCCGGTCCAGATAGGGCTGTACGACCCCGATTACTACATCCACGACATCCACCTGCGCGGCGACACGCTGTACGCCGCTGCCTTCTACGAAGGACAGGTCGACATCCTCGATATCTCGGACCCTGCTCAGCCCAGCTGGATCGCTGCGCTGGAAGATCCGGGCAACAATACCCATAGCATGTCGACCACCCCCGATGGCCGGTACCTGTTCCTGGCCGACGAGCAAGACGGTTTGCCGGCACGGATCTTCGATCTGAGCGACCTCGCCGACATCGAGGAAGTAGCCCAGTATTCCGCCAACGAGGAGAGCCTGGTGCACAATCCTTACATTCGCGGCGACTTCGCCTTTATCTCGCACAATACAGAGGGCTTGCGGGTGGTCGACCTGCGCGATCCGCGCGTACCGGTGGAGGTCGGCTACGCCGACACCTACGACGGCCCCAGCGGCGGATTCTTCGGCCTGTGGAGCGCTTGCCCCTATCTGCCTTCGGGCCGCATCGTGGGTGGCGACCGCACCCGTGGTCTGCTCGTCTGGAACTTCGAAGAAACATACGCCGGCCGCTTCTACGGAAAGGTATCCGACCTCCTGACCGGCGATGCGCTGGTAAATGCCCGGATCGTGATCGACCCGCCGGCCGACACCTTGTTCTCCGGCTTGGATGGGCGTTTTCAGGGGGGCGAGCTCCCCGGCCTATTGAGCCTGAACATCAGCGCCGACGGCTATCTGCCGGCCAGCCTGACGATCGACCTGCAGGAGAAGGACAGCCTCTTTCTGCCGATCCTGCTCGAACCCGAGCTCGGAGTCGCGACCGCCGAAGCGAGCGGCGCAGGCGAAGAGTGCCGGGTCTTTTGGTCGGCCATGGGCGGGCATTGGAGCCTAACCTGTCCACCACCCCTGCAGCCGGCGGCGTTGGAAGTTTACAGCCTCGACGGCCGGCGCATTTATCGCGAAGAGGATCCCGGACAATCGATCGAACGGCCGGCTTTGGGGCGATGGCCCACCGGGTGGCAGCTCGTCGTCGTTTGGGGCGCCGGCGCCGAGTTGTTGTACCGGGGATTGGTGTGGTTCGAATAAGCCGCTGCGAGGCCGGGCGATCTTTGAACTAT
>JAGQXA010000374.1 GCA_020436865.1 Saprospiraceae bacterium
ATTTCTTTGCCTACGAATTGCCCAAGCGGCTCTACCTCGAGCACCGGCTGCAGAGCTACGACAAACTGACCGTGACCCTGCGCAGCGAATGGCTGGGCTAGGGCGGCATTCTAGCCACCCCGATCGCCGGAGACCTCCGGCAGTTGAAAAAAGAACTCCACCGAGGCTGGAACGAAACGCACGCTCCGCGCGGCGGCCGGCTGCCGGGTCAGTTGGAGGGGAACGGTATTGTTCTCCGCACGGGGCGAAATGCCCTGCAGATCGGCTTCGACCGTGAAATCAGTAGCCGACACCTCGTTGTAGTGGCTCATGCCAACCACGCAGACGATCTTGACGGTGGAGGGGAAGATCGAAATGCTGTCGGGGGCATTCTTGATCAGTACCGGCACGAACAAGAACGTCTTCTCCACAAAGGTTTCGACCGGTACCGTCACCGTCACGAGCGCCGGCTCTATCTGGATAACCTCCTGTTGCGGCCTGGCCAGGGGCAATTCCACCTGTACGTCCTTTTGCAAGGCCTCCAACTGCGTTGAATCGGTACGCCATTGTTCGATCGGGTCGATCAGCGAAACCGGCCCGGTCAATTCGACACTGTCGGGCTCGATCCCCACCGCTCCCCGCAGGTGATGTTCCGGGGCGAACTGCAGGTCGAGACTGGCCCGTACCGGCACCTTTTTCGAAACTTTCTTTTCGTATGATAAGTTGATGAGGTCTTCCCGCAGATCGGCGATCCGCACGTTGGAAGCTACGACTTTCCGCTGAAGCCGGTCGATCAGATAGCGCCGGTCGAGGCTGGGCAGATCGAAGTCGCGCAGGTCGAAGATCAAAGGAGACCGAGGGTTGAACAAGGAGAAGTGCAACAGATCCCAACCCTCTCCCTCCACGGTGGCGTTCAGCTGGGCGGGAGGATTATCCAGGAATGCTTCCTCGTCAGGCAGCAGGTAGATCACGTCGAACACGTATTCGGAGCGGTAGCTTTTGGAAAGTTTGACGAAGAACCAGAACAACAAGGCGATCAGGGTGCAGACCAACAGCACCGCACGCTCTTGCCGCAAGCTGATCTTCAGCCGGTTGTTGAAGAACGAAGCTACTATGCTCAAGGTCGGGTTACTTTTGCTCTTTCTTCTGGAGTCCGTCGGTCATGTCCTTGGAGATCACGCTTTTCATGACGCGCAGGTACACTTTGGTGCTCACTTCCAGGGTAATAATGTCATCCTCGATCTTGTTGATCCGCCCGATGATCCCGCCGGCGGTTACTACCTCGTCGCCTTTTTCCAGATCGTCGACGAACTGGCGTTGTTCCTTTTGCCGTTTGCTTTGCGGGCGGATCAGGAAGAAGTAGAAAACAATGAAGATAAGAGCGATAAAGATGAGGTTGCCGTAGCCCGCGCCGGGCGAAGCCTGCAACAAGAGAAAGCCTGAGGTTTCCATAATTTGGGTCATTGACGTGGAGATTGATTTAGTCGTTCTTTGGCCTGACGAAGCCCTTTAAGTGGATCCTGGTTTCGGAGGGATAGGTGTTGGCCGTAATGGTGATCGGTTTGTCTTGAAGGTCCTTTTTACCGGCAGACCGGAATTCCACCCGGATCTCGCCGGATCCACCGGGAGGGATCGGTTCCCTCGGCCAGTCGGGCACGGTACAGCCGCAGGTCGAACGGGCGTCGCTGATCAACAAGGGGATGGCGCCCTTGTTGGTGAATTCAAAGGTGTGTTTGATCACGCCGCCTTCGTCGATCTCTCCGAAATCGAATTCCGTTTGAGTGAACTCGATCTTTGCGATGTTCACGGTATCCAAAGGTTGGGTCGCCGAAATGGGATTGCGAATGATGGAGGAGATCTTGCCTTCGGTGGAAATCTCCGCGATCGACCGGCTATCGGCCGACTCTTCGCGACAGGCTCCCAGGGCAATCAATATTCCGAAGCCGAAAACGATCTTTTTCATGTGTATACTCGGTATGGCAATTTTCCTTG
>JAGQXA010000041.1 GCA_020436865.1 Saprospiraceae bacterium
ACCGGACGCGTCTTCTTCACTTGTACTCTCAGTTCGGCTTCGTCGAAACAGCCTTCATCTTCCACCCAAACCGAGAAGGTCGTGGTGATGCCGGGCGTGACGAAGTTCGACTGGCAGGTATCGCAATTGATCAGCGAAGCGGGCGACCAGACGATCGAGTCCACTTCTCCGAACGGAATGTTGAGCTGAACTGACAACTGCACGCTGTCGCCCAGTTCGACGATGTCTTCGGTCGTGGCAAAGTCGCCGATCAGTTCGACCGTCAGTTCGTCGGGCTGGTTGACCGTCAGCGTCACCACCGTTTCGCAACCCTTGCTGTCCTCGATGACCAGTTCGTAGGTACCGGCCGCGAGGTTAGTGAATTGCTTCTGCGAGCTGAAGGCGCTTCCTTCGAACGAGCAGAGGTAGGGCGGCACGCCGCCGTCGATGGCGTCGACGATGATGAAACCGTCGTCATCACCGAAACAGCTGACGTCGACGACGGTGATGCTCGCTTCGGGCACGCCGATGCTTTCCGTCACGGCCACCTGATCGACTGCCGTACAGCCGGTGACCGTGTTGGTCACTTGCAGCGTGTAGACGCCTTCACCGCTGACCGTCAGGGTCGGGTCGGTGCCCACTACCGCCGACAGGACATCGGTCCACTCGTAGCTGAAGTTCGGGCCCTGGCTGGTGTTGCTGCCACCGATCGTCGCTTCGGTTTCGTCGCAGTTGATCTCCTGCTCCGTACCGGCATCGGCTACCGGCTGCGGATTGATCACGACGGTGACCGTTTCGGTATCGTTCGGACAAGGGGCAGCCCCGACCACGGTGTAGAGGAAGGTGTAGGTGCCGGCCTGCTGACCGTTGGTATTGAAGGTACCGGCCCCGGCATTGAAGGCGCCGCCGGTCGACGGCACGGCCGAGGTTTCCGTCCAGATACCGCCCGGATCGGCTCCGGTGATCTCACCGGCCAGAGAAACGACATTGGTTTCGTCGGCGCAGAATTCCATCGCTGCGCTGGCCGTACCCGCCGTTACCGGGCTGTTCACGGTCACAGTCACTGAGCCCGAGGCCGTATTGAAGCACCCGGTCGTGATGTCGAACACGCTGACCAGCGTATACGTGGTCGTCGCCCCCGGCGTAACCGGATACGGATCGGCATCGTCGATGTCGAGGATATCGAAATCCGTAGTGCCGTCATTGACCACCAGGTTGAACGGTCCTTCCCCGCTCAGGTCGAAGACGAGGTCGGTCGATCCTCCTTCGCAAATGGTCGCCGTACCGGCGATATCGGCAGTCGGCAGACAGTACCAAACCACTGGCGTACCCACGGCCACCGAGAGGCAGTCGTCGGAAAGGTCGACCGAGCCGGTGCCGTCATCATCGCCGACTACGGACGAGATGAAGTACGACTGGCCACAATTGATCAGCGCGGGATCGTAGCTGAAGTCCGGCGTCGAGTTCGTCGCAATGATCGTGCCGAGTGCCGGGCCGTTATTGGTATGCAGAGCATAGATGAGCACATCGTTGCCGTCGAGAGCAGAGCCGACCGGCGGGGTGCTCGACACATCCTCGTTCTCACATACGGATACGAGGTTGGTGGTCATAATGCCCGCATTCGAAATACAGTTACAAACGATCGGACCTTGCACCGTGTCGGTAATACACTGGAAGCCGTCCTGCACCAGGAAGAAGTAGCTGCCCTGGCCGCAGGGGATCGGGTCCGAACAGAACGATTCGCCGGTGACCGTACCCGGATCGCCGGTGACCACATACGAATCCACGTCGCCGCCGATGATGTCGAAACAAATAGTCGCGAAGGTGTTCGTCGGATCGATCGTCACTTGTACGTTAGCGCCGAAGGGTACCCCTTGCAGCGTTACCGTAGCCGCCCCCGAGAGGTTGGTGGCCGCGCAATTGGCGTCTTCCAGGGAGACCAGACTGTACAGGGTGGTATTCGACGGGCAAACCGTCAGTACGGCCGGCGAGGAGTTGACCACTTCCGTGATCGTATCGCCGAGCGAATTGGCGTAGGTGACCGTCCATGGAGCCACCCCACCGGTGATGGTAAGGCTGAGGTCGATGCACTCGCCGATGCAAATGTCGCCACCGCCACTGAGCAAGCCGGAGGGGATCTGGTAGAAGACCACCGGGATGCCCGGCGTCGTCGACAAGCAGGGATCCATGGCCGACACGTTGCCCGAGCCGTTATTGTCGCCGGCCCGCGCAGAAATGAAGTAGGTCGTACCGTACATCAAGGCCGGCGAGTAGGAGAAGGTCGGCGCAGTGGTATTGGTCAGAATGGGCACGAAGTTGCCGTTGTGCAGGATGAAATCGACTACGTCGTTTCCATCCAACATCTCGTTGGTATTGTCGTAGGTCAGCGACACCGGACCAGGACCACAGATCTCGATCGGGCTGCCCGGATCGATCACGTCGCCCACCTGAGTGATACAGTCGCAAGTCACCACAGCTTGCTCGACGATCACCGGACCACAACCATTGCCGTCATCCACCATGAAGGAGAAGCCGGAGCCGCACGGAAGTTCGGCGCTGCAGAACAGCGAATCGGTCATGACCGTATTTACGCCGTCGGAGACCATGTAGGGCGGCTCGCCGCCGCTCACCACGAAACAAACGGTGTAGCCCGTGTTGTTGGCGTTGAAGGTGATGTCCGGAGCTGTGGCCACCGGAGCTACGTTCACCGTCACCGTAGCGGTGCCTGAAATGGGGCCCGGGCAGTTCTCGTCGTTCATCTGCGTGATGGTATAGGTCGTGGTAGCGGTCGGGGTAACCATGTAGTTGAAGCTCACGCTGTTGATGTTGTTCAGCGGCGTATCGCTAAGCCCGTCGTTGATGATCACCGACCACGGAGCGTCGCCTGTGAAAGCGAGGTTGAGCGTGGCGGATTCACCCAGACAGATATCGGTCGTGCCGGTCAGGTTGACCGTCGGCACCTCGTAGAAGGTCACCGGCGTACCTGCCGCTACGGCAAGACAAGGATCGTTCAGATCGTCGACGCTGCCGGAGCCGTCGTTATTACCGACGATCGCCGAAATGTAGTAGGTCGTCCCGTAACTCATGGTCAGCCCGTCGAAGCTGAAGGTCGGACTGCTGTTGCGCGCGATGATCGGATAGCCGATCGCATTGGCGCTGCCGTTGTGCAGGATGTATTCTACTACGTCGTCGCCGTCGAGGGCTTCGTTCGTCGGATCGTAGGAAGCCGTTACCGGTCCGTCGCCACACTCGTCGATGGCGTTGAGATCCATCGTACCGACATCCGTGGTACAGTCACAGATCACCATGCCGGTTACCGTCACGGTATCGCAAGCGTTGCCGTCGGTCACCTGGAAAGTATAGGTCGTGCCGGCAGGCACTTCGTTGCTGGTAAAGATCGCCGGGGTACCCGGAGTGATCGCTCCGGAACCGGCAGGCAGCACCTGGTAGGAGCCGGGATCGCCGCCGTTGATCTCGAAGGTCACGGTATAGGCCGTGCTGGTGGCGTTACAAGCGTCGCCCACGTTGGATACGGTCGGAGCATTGTTGACCGTAACGGTAGCCGTACCGCTGGAGGTACCCGGACAGTTATTGTTGCTGACATCGATCAGCGTGTAGGTGGTCGTCGCGGCCGGGGTCACGGTCAGCGTATACGGGTTCGAGTTGATCCCGTTGAGCGTGATCGGACCGTTGCCGTCGTCGTAGGTAATGTTCCAGGGCGCTGCACCGGTAAAGGCGATCGACAGGTCGGCGGATTCGCCGGCACATACCGTAGCGTCGCCGGAAAGCGTACCGGTCGGCGTTTCATAGAAGACAGCCGGAGAACCTTGGGCTACTGCCAGACAGGGATCGCCCAGATCGACGGTACCGCCGCCCTGATCGTTACCCACAATCGCGGAGATGTAGTAGGTGGCGCCGTAGGTCATGCCTGCGACTGCGTCAAAGCAGAACTCCGGAATGTTGTTCCGGGCGATCTCGTTGACGATCGTCAGACCGCTACCGGTATGCAGAACGTATTCGATCACATCGTCGCCGTCGAACATTTCGCCGGTCGGATCGTAAACGGCCGTGATGCAGTCGGTACCACAGGCCGATTGCGGCGTCTGGTCCATCGTGCCCACACTCGTGGTACAATCACAGGTCTTCGAACCGTCGACCATCACCGGATTACAGCCATTCGCGTCGTCGACGATGAAGGAGTAGGGCGCGCCGTTGGCGATCGGGTTACTGGTGAAGATGTACGGAGGACCGGCCGAGATGCCGGCGGTGCTGCCGTTGACAGTATAGGAAGCCGGGTCGCCGCCCGAGATCTCGAACATGACCACATAAGAGGTGTTGGTCGGATCGCAGGGGCGGGTAATATTACTTACGATCGGCGCCGTATTGACCGTAACCGTCGCCGAGCCGGTGCCGGCGTCGGTACAACCGTTGCCGTCGGTCACCGATACGATCGTATAGGTACCGCCCTGGCAGGCCTCATACAGATAAGGCGAAGTGGTGATACCTGTGATCGGCGCCTGTGGGTTGCCGTTGATGGCGACCACGAGGCTCCAGTTCGGCGTACCGGTCAGGTTGACGGTAAAGTCTACACAGTCGCCGCTACCCTGACAAATGGCCAGATCGCCGCTGATGGAAGCGGTCGGCAGCGGGTTCTCGACAACCGTACCCGTGCCCGAAACCGAACCGGGACAAGGCGTCTGGTCGGTCACCGACACGATGGTGTAGGCGCCGGCCGTACCGGTCATGAGGGTAAAGGGACTGCTATTGATCTGAATGGCCGGCTGATTTACCGCGTCGATGGCATAAACCAGATCCCACGGGCCGGTGCCGGTCAGGGTAATGGTCAGGTTGACCATATCGCCGCTGCCGGTACAGAAATCACCGGTGCCGGAGATCGCTGCGGTCGGGGCGCTGTTTACCACCACGGGGAAGCAGGTTTGCGGGCTAAGTCCGCAACCGTTTTCCAGCGTTACGCAAACATTGCCTCCGGTCGATCCGGTCCAGTCGACCGAGATGCTATTCGTTCCCTGGCCGGCCGTGATCGAGGCAGAGGCGGGAATGGTCCAGTTGTAGTTAGAAGCGTTGGGGTCGGCAGGTACCGAATACGTACCCGTTTCGCTGGCGCAAAGATTGTCGTCGCCGGTGATCGCAGCCTGCGCGGGCACGTCGTCGACCGTTACGTCGATACAGACCTGGCCGCTCATGTTACAGGCGTTATTGGCGATCACGCAGACCTGGCCACTACCGGCGCCGGAAAAGTCCACCTCAATGGAGCTTCCCAGGTCGGTAAAGGTGGCGCCGCCGGTCACCGTCCAGGTATAGGAAGTCGTGGCCGGATCGAGCGGGTTGATCTCGTAGATGATCTCGTCTCCCTCACAAACCGTATCAGGTCCGTTCAGCACCGGAAGGGCCGGAGCCTGGCCGACGTTGATATTGATGCAGTTTTGCGTACTGGAGCCGCAAGCATTATCGGCGGTTACGCAGACCTGCCCGGCGCCGGAGGTGGTCCAGGTCACATCGATGGTGTTGCCGTTATTGACGAAGGTACCGCCGGTAACCGTCCAGGTATATCCCGTCGGGGCGGGTGTGCCGACCGGAGTGGCCGTGTAAGTCGCGGTGGTATTCTGGCAGGGGCCCAATAGTCCGTTCAGGTTAGGCTGATTGGGTACCGCCGTATCCTGAATGACCGTCACACTCGCCATATCTGTACAAACTACGCCGTTGTACGACTGGGTAACGGTCAAGGTATAGGTACCGGTAGCGTTGACCGTGACCGTGTTCGCATTGGCGGGTCCGACGATGCCCGGTCCTGTCCATTGGTAGGTAATGACCGCATTGGAGGCAGCCGGCACCGAGGTCGATTGCGATCCATCCAGTACGACGGATGACGCGCCGCAGCCAAGTACCGGCGGCGGAGCGATGACCGCGTCTGCTTCCAGGGAAGCGAGGATCAGGGTGACGATACTGTCACAGCCTTGCCAG
>JAGQXA010000375.1 GCA_020436865.1 Saprospiraceae bacterium
GAAATGGCGAAGGACCTGTCCAAATCGAAAGATGGAGCGAAAGAAACGGCCCAAAACCTGAAGCTTTTTGCTTCTTCCCTGAAGGTTACCGAGGAACAGCTCAAAGCGTTTGTCCAGAACTTGTTTCCTCCGGAAGACCTGCAACTCGACAGCAGCAGGGCCTTTCCGGAACTCATGGGCGAAGAAGCGATCCTCGACCACGTTTTGCTGGAGGCCGCTTTTTCCTACAAGGAAAATGAATTGCCTTCGGTCATCAAGACCACGGAAAGTAAATTGCCGAAACGAAAGAGCATTTCCAACTTTACCGGCCACTCGGATTACAAGAAACTCTTTAAGAAGGGAACCAAATACGACACGCTGAAAGAGGCGGGCTTACAACTAGAGTCCATCCGCATTCGCATCCGGCTGGCCGATAAGCTCGACGAACTCGATGAAGGCTGGAGCTTCAAACTGGGTTTCAGCATCAGGGACACAGGGTTTGAATTCCACCTCGCCAGGATCAGCGATTGGGGCAACGAGGCCGTCTTCACCTTTCACACGCAGTACTACGAGAACGACCTCCCCGTCACCGAGATCGACGAGCAGCTAAAACGCGAGCAAGGCGTTCCGCCGGTCTTTTTCCCACCCCACTCCTAACCCGAACGAAGCAGCAGCATGGATCAGAAAGCCGTCGTCGATAAGATCAAAGCCAAGATCAAGGAAAAGGCCGCCTACGAGCTCACCGAGCGCGTGACGCTGGCCGATCTGGGCGCCTTTGTCAGCCAGGTCGGCCAGGCGCTATTGCCTAAAGGGATCCAGTTTGACCACCTCTTCCCCGCCAGCCATTTTGCCTTCCTCCGTACGGAAGCGATCGGACTGGATTACCTGAAATTCCAGGCAGAAGCGCCCGGCACGAAGCGCCCGTACCTGGAACTGATCCTTAGCTGGACGGCGCCCCTGGAGCTATTCGACGGCACCTTCCGGATCGAGGAATGCGCCGTCGCCTTGCTGGTCGAGAATGGCAGTTGGACGGCCACGCTGGGCGGGCAGCTCGTGCTGGCCGATTATCCGCTCGACATCCTGGTGGAACTGCCCAGCCTGTTCACCAAGGTGAGCCGCAGCTATCAGGAGGATGAATCGACCCCCGGCTCTCCTCTGAAAATGCTGGAAGAATTCGGCGCTTCCCTCGATACCGGCTCGCCTAAGCAGGGTAGCCAGCTGCCGACGCTCAAGCAATTGATGCTGTTGGCTTCGCCGATGACCAGGACCTTCCAGCTTCGCCTGGCGTTGAGCCACATTCCCGTCGGCCCGGGAACCATCGATCTGGACGCCTTTCTGAGCTACCGGAACGGCCACATTACCGGCTCGTTCTGGGGGGATTTTATCCTGAAAAAAGACGAAAAGCCGCTGCTGGCCATCGTGCTCCGGGCCGCACACGACGGCCCCGGAAAAGGACTGCAACTGGAAGGCGGCCTCGCCACGAAGGATCTGAATTTCGTCCACCTCTTCCAGGCCCTGAAAGAAAAGTTCGGCGGCGACACAGAACTGCCCAAAGCGCTACAGCAAGACAGCTCCGATCCTGCCGTGCATGTCAAGTCGGTATACCTGTCGTTCAACACCGCTACCAAGGCCTTCCGCTTTTCGATCTCTTTGGATTTCCACAGCTTGTTCGGCCAGAATAAAGGGCCTGAGGAGATCGATCTCAAAGTGCAGATCGCCGTAAACCCCTTTCAGGAAGAGGGCCAGGAGAAAACTCAATACCACTTCAACTTTTCCGGCCAGGTGATCTTCCGGCTGAAGGACGGGCCCGACCTGGCCTTCGAACTGGTCTTCGACAAAAAGGGCGGTAGCAGTACGCTGGTCGCTGCCTACCGGCAACTGAGCGACCAGTCCGTCAACATCGGCCGCCTGATCCAGGCCCTGAACAAAGACCTCCCGGATCTCGACCTTTCGGTCGCGTTGCGCGAGGCCTATCTCGTTTTTCAGAAAAAAGGCAAGGGCAAGTCGAGCGTCATTCTGGGCGCCAATATCGGCGCCGGGATCAATCTCTCCAAGCTCCCGTTGGTAGGCGATCTCCTGCCGGAAGCCGACAGCTTGAAACTCGACCTGCAACCGTACTACGCCAACCAGAAATTCACCAGC
>JAGQXA010000042.1 GCA_020436865.1 Saprospiraceae bacterium
AGTACCGGAATGTTTGCACGCAACAAGACCTTTCGTCCTTCCGGACGCACGAAGAGTCGTTCGAAGAAGCTCCTCTCCAGGCTAATGAAAGCGAACAGATTGGTACGGCTGTTCTCCGACACGCGTAAGACCTCCGGTAATGTCTGCCGGTCGGTATACACCGACATAAAGGCCTTCGGATATGATATCTGTCGGAAAATGCGCTCGATCCGCGCCCTGTGCAGATGCTTACTATCGGAAGCGCGTGGCAGGCAGGCAATGCCCAGATTGGCATCGAGTTTTCTGGCGAGCGGCAATAGGAAATCCAGCTCTGCCGGCGGCCGGCTGCCGTGATCCTCGAGGTCGAGGACCAGCAGTATGCGCTCGATCCGCTGAAAACGAATTCCTCTCGGGATTACCAGGACCGGGCTGTCGGCGCGATTGGCCAGCGCCGTTTCGCCGGTACCGAACTGCTCGGTCCACCAATTGGCTTCGGCCCCGAGCTCGGTAAGGACCAGCTGTGGTTCTAACTTTTCGATCTGCTGCAACACCCAATCGGTCTTATTGCGGATACTTCCCGGAGTGGCCATTCCATGGCGCCAGGTCGACCGCACGTGCGGCCATTCTTTGCGGGCCTGTTCCAATAGTTCGGTCATACCCGTTTCCGTATCGCGGGCGATGACGGCGGCTTGAGCCGACACCCCGGGTGACAAACGGCTCAAAGAGCGCGGAAAGTGGGATGGCGGTGAGAAATGAACGTCGAAGAGCTCCAGCGGGCGTTGCAATGCATTGGCCAGATAGGTGGCATAGCGCATTAGCACATCGACCTTGTTGAAGGCGTCGACGGAAACCAAAATGGGTTGACGTTGTTGGATGTCTTGGTCGCGCATGCTCGCAATTCGTTGATTTTTAGGTAAAACGAACGACCTTCTTCGATGTTCGAATCATCCTGTTCTGCCTCTTTCTCGAAAAAACCGCTATTTTGAGCAGCAAGCAACACAGACATGGAACACCACCTTCCGAAGAGTCTTTCCCTGTCCGGCAAAGTGGCCGTGATCACCGGGGCCAGCAAGGGGATCGGCGCCGCCATTGCCGAAGCCCTGGCCGCGGCTGGCGCCGCCGTGGTTTTGAGCAGCCGCCGGCTGGAAGCGGTAGAAGAGGTCGCCGAAACGATCCGCCGGAGCGGCGGCGAGGCCTCGGCCTTTGCCTGCCACGTAGGCGACGAGCTGCAATTAGAAGCCCTGGTCGAACACGCTGTAGGGCTCTACGGCGGGATCGACATCCTGGTGAACAATGCAGCGGCCAATCCGGCCTACGGTCCGTTACAGACCGCCGACGGCCCTTTGTTCGACAAGATCATGCAGATCAATCTGCGGGCGCCCTTCCTGCTCTCGAACCTGGTGTACCCGCATTTGCGCACGCGCGGGGGCGGCGCGATCCTGCACATCGGCTCGGTCGAGGGCAGCAAACCCAGTCCGGGCATGGCCCTCTATAGCGTCAGCAAAGCGGCCCTTGAAATGCTGACCAAGGCCCAGGCCCGCGAATGGGGCGGCGAGGGGATCCGCGTGAACGCCTTGTGCCCGGGCCTGGTGCAAACCAGGTTCAGCGCTGCGATCTGGCAGAATGAATCTCTGCTGCGCGAACTGACCGACAGGCTCCCGCTCGGCCGCATGGCCCAGCCCGGAGAAATGGCCGCGCTGGCCTTGCTGCTCTGCTCGGGGGCCGGCTCCTACCTCACCGGAGCGACCTTCGCAGCCGACGGCGGATGGTTGTTGACATGATTTGCAAACAATTTACAGGCGGTCAATTGGCCGATTGCGAAAAAATACCCACCTTGGAATAAGTAGAAAGATGAAAGATAAAAGATGAAAGACAGGCGAGGAAAGAGAAACTGCACATGACCGAACCCGGAACGCTCGACCATCTGGCCGCCATATTGCTCGGCATCATACTGCCTTACGCTTCCTTGAAGCGTGGGCAATTGACCATGGGTGACCGGCCGCTGGAGTCGCAACTAAAGGTCGTTTTCTACCGGATCAACAGCTTATTTCAGTGGATCCTGACCGCTGCCGTGCTGGCCATCTGGCTCTATCGCGACCGGACGTTGGGCTCTTTAGGGCTGCAATGGCCGCGCTGGGAGCCCAGCACGACCGTGTTCACCCTGACGCTTGGATTCGTGCTGGCCTATTCCGTCGACACCTACCGGCAGGTGGCCACTCCGGCGGCCCGCGAACGCACCCGCCGCCAGTGGCGTGAACGAACGCCCTTCATGCCTGCCAGTCCGCGGGAGTTTCGGCATTTCCTATTGGTGGCCCTCACCGCGGGCTTTTGCGAAGAGCTCCTCTTCCGCGGCTTTTTGATCAATTACCTGGCCTGGTATCTCGAGCCGACCCCTACCGGTCTGGTCTTGTCGATCACACTCCCGGCGCTCGTCTTCTCCCTCGTTCACATCTACCAGGGCTGGGAAGCGGTGGCCAAGATCGCTTTATTGGCCGTGATCTTTGGAGGCTTGTTCGTACTGACCGGTTCGTTGCTGATCCCCATCGTATTGCACCTCGCAGTCGACGCCTTTGGCGGTTATCTGGGCTATCGCATCCTCTTCGATGGCCGGGAGCACGATGAAGGAATGGACGAAGAAGAGGAATAAGAGTTTGTTCATTCTCGGCATTTCGCAGAAAAGGGTCGGCGGCAAGATCGGGAGTTCAAGCTAAATTCCTTATTTTCCCCACCTCAGCAAACTCCAAAGATCTCCTCTCATGAAATACCGTTACTTCTGGATCATCCTGTTGGTCCTTCCCGCCTTGTCGCATTCGCAGCTCGCCCTCGAATTCGACATCAATCAACAACCGGCCTCTTCCAATCCGTTCGCACTGACGGCCTTCGACGGCAGGTTATTCGTTTGCGCGAGCGACGGCCTTGTCGGCAACGAACTCTGGATCTACGATCCGGCGACCGACGAATTCGAACTGCAGGCCAATATCCGGCCGTACGAACTGGGCTCCGACCCCCAAGGGTTCACCGAATACGACGGCAAGTTGTTCTTTTCCGCTAATGACGGTTCCCTGGGCCGTGAGCTGTGGACCTACGACCCGGTTCTCGACACTGCCTACCTCGTCGCCGATATCCGGGCCGGTTCCTCCAGCTCTTCGCCCAACTGGTTCACCGTTTACAACGGCAAGCTCTTCTTCAGCGCCGAACGCAGCGGCGATGGCGTCGAACTCTGGCAATACGACGCGGCCACCGACGAAGCGTCCATGGCGGTGGA
>JAGQXA010000376.1 GCA_020436865.1 Saprospiraceae bacterium
CAAGAAGCGGTAGTGGGGTTCCAGCAATTCGCGCTGTTCGCTGACTTCGACGATGTCGGCATCACGGGTAAATAACAAGGCCGGTTTTCCGGAAAATTCAGCGGCCAGATCGAGCAGACCGGTGACGAGACCGTCGGAAAAGACCACCTTCCGGTCGGGAATATTGGAATGCAAGGCGATGTTCTCGGTCGTATCGGTAGTCGCCAGAACGATCCGGTACCCCTCCCGACGGAGGGGCTTGAGCGCCCGCAAAGTGCCGAGCGCTGTGACGGTCTTTCCCAGTACGACAACCGTTTTTTCCACTAGTTCGCGTTTAAGAATTCAACGTATTGCCCCACCGTGCTCAGTTTGATCTCGTCGCGGCGCTCGTTCAGATGAGCGAGCAGTCCGGGCAGGATCTCGCCTACTACGCGGCGGGAAAAAGAGGGGTGAAACCAGAGGTTACAGACCGTGCCGCTATCGATCGCGCGGTCGACGATCTTTTTGTATCGGTACAAATGGTAGTCGATGCTCCATTCCGGACGATACACCAGGATCATGCTGCGCTTCAGCTCCCACAATCCATTCGACTGCCGGACCGGATATCCGAGGATATTCCCGGGGTCGCTCTGGTACGAGGTGAATCCGAGCCGGGCCAGCGTGTCGAGATTGCCGACGGTATGTCCCGGATGTACGAAAGAACGCAGTTCGAGCCCTTTTTCCGCAGCCAGCCGACGGCATTCGTGGAGTTCGCTTTCGAGCAGCTCGGGCGGACAAACCCCGTCCCGGCAATCGATATGCGAGAACGTGTGGCAACCGATCTCATGCCCGGCCGGCGCGGCGACAATGCGGTCGATCAGGTCGGGGGCGTACCATTCCGGGGCCGTGGCCAGATCGGCGCAGGGGTCGTACTCGAACCAGTCGGCGCCCTGAAAATCCCAGTACGGCCCGCTATAGGCCGGAACGACCGGGATCTCCGGATGCTTGTGTCCATCGACTTCCGCGCAGGAGTGCAGGAACAGGTGGCCCACCGTAGCCCAGGTGATCGGCACCTGATAGCGATCGCACAATTCCAGAATGTCGGGCACGTTCTCGCGTTCGCGACGGGCATACTCGATGGAAGCCTGCAGCGGATCGGTATGGTTATGACTGTAGCGCGGCGCCCAGGCCAACTCGAAATCGGCAGTCAGGGTGAATACCGCGCGGTATCCTTCCGGGATGAATGTCTCCGCCCGCTCGTGCCGCTCCACTACCGGATTATAGCCCAGGGCGAACTTAACCTTTGACAGCTGCCCTTTTATCTTCTTGGCGATCATGTAATTCGGAAATGTAAAGTTCGTAGTGTTCTTCGACCAACTTGTCAAAACTGAATTTCTCGCGAAAAAGCGGAGCATAACGCTGAGCGGCTTCTTTTTGCGGATGCGCTACTTGCTCTTTCAGTCGCTGGAAAAGATCGTCGGCCTTGCCGGTCTGGAAATGAGCAAAATACCGCCCCTCTTCGCTCAGTTCGCGGAAGACCGGGATATCGGAGGCCAGGATCGGCAGCCCCATACAAGCCGCTTCGACCAAGGCCTGGTTAAAGGTCTCCGAGAAACAACTCATCACGACCAGATCGAAGTTCGGCAACAGGCTCTTGGCATTGGGGATCGCGCCCCAAAGCACGACTCGCCCGCTTTCCAGATCGTCGTCGGTCAGATACTCGTTCACCAGGCGCTCGCTGATCTCGCTCTTGCGGCCGATGAAATGAAAACATACCTCGGGCAACTGTTCGCGGATATGGGCGTCATAGGCCCGGAAGATCGTTTCGTGATCCTTCCCCCATACGAAGTTGGCCACCATGACGATGTGGAAACGCGACGGATCCAGTTTTTCCTGCAGCCCGGCCGCCGGCGTCTGACCGTTCCGGCCAAAGCGCACGGCATTGTAGAGCACGGATATTTTCTTTTCGCTAAAGCCGTACTGGTGTACCAGCTCGTCTTTCGCCGCCTGCGATACGGTGATCGTGCGCGAGAAATAGTGGCTCAGGTACTTTTCGAGATAGAACGACCAATCCTTCGACGGGAAGAGGATGTGGTTGTGATACACGATCTTGAGGCGGGGGCGCAGGGCCTTCAGGCACACGGCGTACAGCAGTTCGATAAACTGATGCGTGTGGATGATCGAGATCTGCTCCTCCCGGATCAGCCTATGCATCCTGCGCAAGACTCCAAGGTCGAGAAACCGCTTGCGAAACCAGCGATAGTACCGGTTGCCGGAGCTTTCGTCGAGTTGGTCGATCAACGAACCGTCGCGCAGGAGCACGAAGTGGATACGAAAGTACTGCTGAGGGTAGTTGAAGAGGTTCAGCAGGGTGGTTTCCGTACCGCCCGGATCGAAGGAAGACCGCAATTGCAAGACGTTGATCATGCCGGAAGCGCGCTTTTTGTGGCTTCCCGGTAGGCTAAGGCCCCCAGACTAAAGAAAAAAGCCTGTACCATGGCGCCCCCCGGACTTTGGTAGTAAGAGAAATACTGGGAAGAGGTCGAATGAATGATAAACCAGCCCAGGAAGAAGATCACAAATACCAGGAGGGCCTTCTTGTAAATATTGTCGTAGGGCAGCGAGATACTCTTCAAGAAGAGGGTCGCATTGAAGTAAAAGAAGAACAAGGCCATCAAGATCGCGCCGAGTATGCCCGAATGCATGAGGATCGTCTGATTGCCCACATGGGGGTCCTTGTAATCGAAGAACTCGTCGGAAAAGCCCCAGCCGGTAAGGACCGAACGCTTCCATTTGCCGATCACCTTCGGGCTCCGCTCGTCCAGCCGCTTCAGCGTACCGCCGGCGGTCACGTCGCCTTCAGCCAGCGCCTCTAAGGTCATCATCCGCTCGACGGAGTTATTGACCTGCAGGCGGACGATCGGGAAGGAATAAAGGATACCTCCCAGGATCACCAGAATGATCATGACCCTGGCGGTTTGAGCGATCTGGATGCGCGCTACGTACAGGATGAACAGCAGCAAGGTCAGCGTGATGCCGATCATCCATCCGCGCGTAGCCGAGAGAAAGACCGACAGAAAATCCACCGCCACGACGCCGTACAGCAAGGCCGGCTTAAAGTGCTTGGACTTGACCGCTAACGCGAACAACGCTCCGAAATAGGTGAACAGCACGATCTTGGCGTTGTAGAAACCGCGGTACACACTCTGCTCGTCGATGTGGAAAATGCCCTCGTCTTCACCCGCCACGCCAAAGAACTTGGTCGGACTTTCGCCCATGACGATGGAGAAAAGCTGGGCCAGAAAGGCCACGGCCGCCACGGGAAACAGGTATTTCAGAAAGGTCATGTAGTGCTCCTCACGATCGAATAGCCGCGGCACGATGTAGAATAAGGCCAACGGCAATATGATCTTGACCAGGCGGAACTGAATGTTCAGGCTCAAGGAAATTCCGAGCACATATCCCTGTACCACCAGGAAAAGCAGGTAGACCAACATGACCTTGAGGATCACATGGAAAAATACCTGAAAATCGGTCTTCTTCCGGATCGCCTTGTACAGGGCGATCATGATGTACAACTGCGGCGCCTCGATTGCCGGCAGCCCGGGCAGGATCCCGACCAGCGCGACCGGCCCTTCGAAGAAGCCGAAGAAGCCATCGGAAATGACCAGGAAATAGGCCAGCCAGAAAGGCTCTGCGTCCGACCGGAAGTACACGACCAACAAGGCCAGAAAGAAAAGGGAAATGACCGGCGCCGGCAAGTAATAGGTTACGACGATCGACACCAGGATCAACCCCAAAAATTGCAGCAGTTTCCGCTTCAGCTCGCTAGTTAAATACATATTCCATCATTCGCCCGACGACCATCGTGGGCTCATAGTTTTCTTCGATCCGTTTGCGCATCCGCGCTACACATTCCTGGCGCTCCTGCTCGTGCTCGAGCCAGTACCTGGCCATTTCGCGCCCCTCCTCGTAATCGCCGATCATCGGCACCTCGAGACCGTCGAACAAGCAAGCCAGGTCTTTGCTGTATTCGCACAGCGGCAGGATACCCGCTCCCAGAGCGTCGATCGCCCGCACGTGGATGCCATGGAACAAGGAGGGCACCTGTTCGACCGGGGCGATCTTACTGCAGTTGTACACGAGATTGTTGAAGCCGGCGTCGAAACGGTTGTGCTCCAGCACCTTTCCCTGTAGTTCCGGGAAAAAATCGACCCAGCGTTCGGCGCCCTTCCCGCTGATGTAAGCCCGCAGGTCCATATCGCGGAACAGATTGAGGAACAAGGTTCGCTTGTACCCCCAATTGCTCTTGTTGGCACTGCCGACGTAGATGAAATCGGAGCGGTATTTCTCGAGGTCTTCCGCCGATACCTCCATCGGATGGTAGATCCCGCTGTGGTAGCCGAAGCAGTCGAAGTGGATGTTCTTCACCCCCATTCTCGTCAGCTGATCGCGCCACATCGAGTCCGGACTGATGATATAGTCGGCTTCGAAGAGGATGTGCAGGTTGTGCAGGTTGCTGGTGCGCGTGTAGAGCGGATTGTCGCCCAGCATGAAGGCGACCTTGGCCTTCCGGCGAAACTCGGCCAGCACTTCCGGCTCGATCAATTGATTGTTGTAGATGAAAACCAACTCGGGCCGGTGCTCGGCAAACAGCCGACGATATTCTTCGTTGACCTTCTTAGTATAGGGCCGTTCCCAGTGGTCCTTGACCCTCTTGGGCAGCGAAGCAAACTTATTGACAAAATTGTTGGTGCGCCGGCTGAAAAATTCGGCAAAATCGGCGCCGATCACTTCGAAGCCGCTGCCTTCCAGCCCCGCCTGAATGGCGCGGACGAACGGATATCGCATTGGAGCCAGCAGCAGACACTTCATGTTACCAGGTTTTCACTTTAATGGGGCGAGCGGGATTTCCTACTACGACCGTATGCGGCGGCACATCTTTCAGCACCACTGCGCCGGCGCCGACCGTGGCGCCTTCGCCGATCCGCACCCGCGGCAACACGACTGCGCCCGTGTAGATGTCGGCGCAGGCGCCGACCCGAACCAAGCCGGCCAGAGTGGCGCCCGGGCCCACTGTGGCGCCGTCTTCCAGCACGCATTCGTGGTCGACCGAGGCGCGGGTATTCACGATACAGCCCTTGCCGATCCGGGCATCGACGCAAACGGCAGCCTGCGCATAGATCTGACTGCCTTCGCCGATCGTGGCATTTTCCGCCACAAAGGCCGTGCGGTGAACGGCGCGAATAGGGCGCAAGCCCTGTTGCCGCAACGACTCATGCACCTCCAGGCGCACGGCGCCGTGCCCCGGTCCGATACTGACGATGAAGGAAGGCCGGTTTTCTTCGGGCCACTCCTCCAACCAGGCCGGCAGTTCTGCACTGCCGCCAAGGCAGGGGATGCCGCGATAGCTTTCCCGGATGGCCGGGTTGTTATCGAAATAGCCCAGGATGGCGTATTCGTCCTTCAGCAACTCGCAAAGCACCTTGAAGTTGCCCGTTCCACCCCAGATGATCAGGTTCTTAGACGCGTTGGACATGAAAAGCCTTGATACCTTCGAGTACATAATCGACTTCCTCGTCGCTCAGGTCGGCGTGTAACGGAAGGGTCACGAAGCGGTTGTGTTCGGCCTCGACGTAGGGGCAGTTATCCCCCCAGGGCCGGAAGAGCGGCTGCACGGTCAGAGGCGTATAGTGACAGCCTGTGGCGATGCCGCGCGATTTCAGGTGGATCATCAACTCGTCGCGATCGTCGACGCGAATGCCGAACATCTGGTAGCAATAGTTCTCGGGTTCGAAGGGCAGCAAGGGCTGCACGCCTTCTACCTCCTGCAGGCCGTCCATGTAGCGCCGAATGATCTGCGACCGGCGCGCATTCATGTCGGGTAGCTTCTTCAGTTGTGCCAGGCCGATCGACGCGGCCAGGTCGTTCATGTTGTACTTATAGCCGAGCACATTGATCTCGTAAAACCAGTGCATCGCGTTATGATTGGCCAGGATGTACTCCTGGGCCGTTTTCCAGTTGTCTTTGTCGATGCCGACCCAGCGCATGGCCTTGACATCCTTGAACAGTTCGGGCTCGTTGGTGACCATCATGCCACCGTCGCCGGTGGTCATCAGTTTTTTCTCTTCGAAGCTGAAGCAGCCGATATCGCCCCAGGTACCCAACACCTTGCCCTGGTAGACGGCGCCGGCGGTATGCGCGCAATCTTCGATCACCTTCAGGCCGCGGGCGCGGGCCCAGGGCATCAGGCGTTCCATCGGCACCGGATGGCCGGCATAATGTACCGGCATGACCGCTACGCAGTCGCTGTCGTACTTGCGGTCCAGATCGTCGAGGTCCATGCCCAGCGTTTCCGGGTCGCTGTCCACGAATACCGGCTCCAGGCGGTTATACAAGACTGCCGTGGCCGTAGCGGCAAAGGTCAGGGAAGGTACCAATACCTTCTTCCCTGCCGGGAATTGGAAGGCGGCCAACGCCAGGTGCAGCGCCGCAGTGGCCGAGTTGACCCCGATGGCCATCTTGCATCCCGTAAATTTTTCCCACTCCGCCTCGAAGGCGTTCACTTTAGGGCCCAGGCCGATCCACGAGCGATCGAAGGCATCCTTGATATTCAAGATCTCCTCTTCGCCGACCGACGGTTTGAACAGTCTCACATTCATGGCATAATAGCTTTGTAGGTTGCACAAAATTGCTGAAAGGTCATATTCTCTCGGTCTTTGGCTGAAAGGATCGGATCCTGGACGGGCCAATCGATCTGCAGGTCGGGATCCGACCACAGCAGGCCACTTTCATGATCTTTGCGGTATACGTTGTCGACCTTATAGAGCACTTCGCTGACGGTCGAAAGGGTACAGAAGCCGTGGGCAAAGCCGCGGGGGATGAGGATCATTTTCCGGTTGGTCTCCGACAGTTCGATACTGTCCCATTGCCCAAAGGTGGGCGAG
This sequence comes from Saprospiraceae bacterium, assembly GCA_020436865.1. Classification (GTDB taxonomy): domain Bacteria; phylum Bacteroidota; class Bacteroidia; order Chitinophagales; family Saprospiraceae; genus JAGQXA01. Next base: position 6,906 of record JAGQXA010000376.1, read on the forward strand.
CCGGCCCGCAGGTCGACAAATACGTCGAG
>JAGQXA010000377.1 GCA_020436865.1 Saprospiraceae bacterium
CGCCATCCGGACACAGGTCCCACAGGAGGTCGTTGGTAGGACCGGTACCGTTCCTGGGATCCTGACGAAAGGCGCGAAAGACGCCCGTCTGCGGTTGGAAGTGGATCAAGCCGTGCCCGAGCGAGGGGATCCAAAGCCCTCCCTCCGCGTCTTCATACATCGAACGATAGAACGGCCAGTTCCAGGCCGTCGGCAGGTCCAGTTGATTCTCGCGGTACGCGAAGTGTCGTACCTGGCCGGTAGCGGGATCCAAACGGTCGAGCAAGAGCGGCTGCGGGAACTCCAACTCCTTATAGATCACCCAGATCGAACCGTCGCTGTGCTCGTGCAGGGCGGCGATCTGATCGGATGCGATCGAGCGCGGATCGGTCGGATCGTGCCGGTAGCGGCCGATCAGTTCGTTCTTCTCGTTGAAGGTCAGGATGCCCTGCCCATCGGTGCCGATCCATCGATTGCCCTGGCGATCCGGCAGCAGATCGTTCACCCATTGTACGGCCGGAAAACGTCTGGCAAAGGAGAAATGAGTCGACCACTCCTTTTGCGGCGCACGTTTCAGCACCTGCGCTCCCACCCCGGCGGTCGCCACCCAGATCGTTCCGTCGGATGATTGGAAGATCTGCCAGACAAAGTTGTTCTCGAACATGACCGAACCGGGCGTCTCGGAGTCGTAATGCCGGACATCCCCCGTAGCCGGATCGTAGCAATTGATGCCGGCGTAGACGCCGCCGATCCAGATCTTTCCGTCTTGATCCTCATAGATCGTCGACGTGTGGCCGTAGGCATCGGGCATGGGAGCCGCCTTTTTCAGCGCGATCCCGGTATCGTGCAGGCTGGTGAAGGTCTCCGAATCGCGGTCCATTTGGTAGAGCCCCTGCTCACTGGTGCCGATCCAGAAGTTGCCCTTGCGGTCTTCCAGAAAGGCACGGACCTTGTGGTTGCCCAGCTTTTTCGGGTCGCCTGGGTCCTCGTAATAGCAAACGAACCCACCTGTTTTTGGATCGAAGCGACAGAGCCCGCCTTCCGGCTGATTGGGGTTTAAGGCCTGCCCGAGGCCTACCCAGACGGTTCCTTCCCGGTCGACCCAAAGCGCCTTGACCGCGTCATGGCCCAAACTGGCCGGATCGTCGGGATCGTGCCGGAAGCGGGTGAATTTGCCGGTACGCAGATCGAGCCGGCTAAGCCCTTCGACCGTGCCCACCCACAGATGGCCGTCGAGATCGGCGGCCAGGGCCGTCACGGCATCGTTGCCGAGGGTCGTCGGATCGGCGGGATTGCAAAGAAATCGGCGGTTGGTCTCGGTAGCGGGGTCGAAGTAATTGAGCCCCCAGCCATAGGTGCCGATCCAGAGTTTTCCCTGCGGGTCGACGAGGAGGCATTCGATATAAGAGGAGGAAATTGAGTTGGGGTCGGCCCGGTCGTGCTTATAGGTCTTGAATCGTTGCCCGTCGTAGCGATGCAGGCCGCCATGAGAACCAAACCAGAGAAAGCCCGTCGAGTCCTGGGCGATGCTGTTGACGCGGTTGCCGATAATACCCCCGGGAAGTTGAAAAGCCTCAAACGCGAGCGGCAATGATTGTCCGAACAGGGGGCCAATCATTGCCAGCCAAAAGAACAGGATCGCTATGAGTTTCGGGCTCATCATTCCACTAAAAAGGGCCAATGCCTCACAAGATAGTGGAAATCTTTTCCTTGAGCAGCGTAAAGTCCAACGGTTTGGTCAGGTAATCGTCGGCTCCGAATTGCAGGGCTAGCTCCCGGTTCCGGTCATTTTCGTAGGCCGTGACCATGAACACCTTCAATTCGCGGTACTTTTCACGGATGGCCCGCAATAGTTCCAGGCCGCTCATGCCGGGCATGTTAATATCCGAAAGGATCAAGGCCAGGTCCGTCACCTTCTGTTGCTCCAGGAATTGCAGGGCTTGTTCGCCCGAAAAGGCAAAATGGAACTCGACCAGTCCTTCCCGGCGCTCCTTGCGGAACCGCTGCTCGAACAATCGCTGTACTTCCTGCTCATCGTCCACTACCAGGATCTTCATGAAGAGTTCTTTTCTTGTGCTCGCAAATTTACACACTTTCCAGCTCCCTCACGCCCTCGCCTGGGCCATCGTGGCGATCACGGCCTGATTGAAGTGGTCCATCGACTGCATGTAGAGGCAAACAGGGTAAGGCCGGGCGCCGATCTTTTTCTTTTCCAGTTCTGCGGTAAAGGCCAGGTCGAGATGGCTGCAGCCGAGTTCTCTGGCGCGCCAGACGGTGCGGTAAAGGATCTGCTTGTAGGTATTGTGCGTGCGTACGAACTCGTAATCCAACCCAACGACCAGCGCGTGGTAATTCTCTTCGCGACGGTGGCTGAACATCACGGCGATAGGCTTGCGCTCCGACTGCGGGCGCGGATCGTCTTTCAGATACATCCGAATGATGTCGTAGTCGGGATGGGCGCAGATGCCCTCGAAGTAGGTGAACGGCAGGCGGTGCACGTTCATTTCAAAGGCCTGGTCGTAAACATTTTCGTATAGTTCGTAGCATTCGCGGACTTCCCGCTCGGTGGCCGGCTTGTCGGTCACGATCTCGAACTGCTCGCGGAAGGGCAGGATTTCCTTGCGCACATTGTAGCGGTACTTCCCCCCGAGGCGTTGCAGGTAGTCGTCGTGGTCGGCCCAACCCAGGTCGTCGATCAGGCATTCGTTGGGCAGGTCGACTTCGATCAGGCCTTGTTCGAGCAGGAAGCTCTTCAACTCCTCGTCGGCCCCTTTGCGGAATTCGCGCAGCATCAGTTGGCTGGCATCCTCCTGCTCGACGCACTGCTGCATGCGGTGGATCAGTTGGGTCAGCGCCTCCTTCCATTGCGGATGTTCGCGATCGAGGAAGAGGTGGTTGCCCTTGGTGATCGGCGAACCGAGGATGACGGTCTTAGACGTCAGATAGTAGGGATCCAGCCGGCGTACTTCCTCCACCTGCTCCGAAACGGAAGCGGGCGCGAACATGTCGTCCTTGAGCAGAACGGTCGTGAAGAAGGTGTTGAGGACAGTCTGGCCGCTGCGGTCCTTCACGCGGAAATATTGGAATTTCCAATTGTTCTCCGGCAACTCCTCTTTAGAGAAGGTATACTCCAGCATGCGCAGGGTGGAGTGCGTGAAGTTGCCGCGGGAGGCCATGAGGCCGTCCCAGTCCTGCGGATCGATCTTGCCGATGCTCCCGTGTTCTTCGACCACCAATTCTTCTTCGACGGAGGCCTGCTTCAGTTCGGACCGGGAAGATTTGACCTCGAATTCCGGGATGGCAAAGGCCCGGGAGATCATCTCTGGGCTGCTGCCTTCGTCGGCCAGCACGCGCGGATAGTGGTAGGCCAGGGCCTCGAGCATCTCGGCCACGTCTTCCTGCTCCAGGTTACCGTTGACCATGAAGCGGACCCCGCCGCGCTTCATCGGGGTAGCCGGGAAAGCCGCCGTATTGATGTAAAATCCATCCTGGATCATGCGGTTCACGATCTCGTAAGTGACCCGCGGCAGTCCCGACGGGATGAAGAACAAGGGGCTGTCGGTGATCTCGAACTGAGGAAGTCCCAGGGCCGCGATGCGGTTGTTGGTGAAGGTGACCAGGTCGGCCAGTTTCTGCCGGATCGGCACGATCTCCTCCGAGCGATGCAGGCGCACCGAAGCGTTGGCGGCGCCGAGCATCGGCGGTTGGATCGGACCGCAGAAGATCAGCGTTCCGCCGCAGTTGCGCACGCTGCGCGCCATTTCTTCGTTGGGAAACACGATGAATCCGCCGGCCGTGGCAAACGACTTGTTCAGCGAACCGGCCAGCACCATTTTGTCGTGGTGAAATAGTTGGCTGCACACATAGCCCGTGCCGTTCTCGCCGGCCCAGCTCATGCCGTGGGCGTCGTCGATATAGAGGTGGAATTTTTCATATTGGTTCATCAACTGCTCCAGGCGGGCCATGGGGGCAAAGTCGCCGTACATGGAGTAAATGCCGTCGGCGAAGTACCAGACTTTATCATACTTCCCGTTCAACTGACGGATCTTTTCCTCCAGCGACTCCATGTCGTTGTGGCGGATCAGCGTCACGAACACGCCGCGTGCCTTGAGTTGCTGTACGGCCATCTGCACACTGTTATGCACCTGCATATCGAGCACGACGGCATCGTTGTCGCCCACGATCACGGGAATAGTGGCCAGGTGCCCGAGCGTCGTGCTGGCGGTTACGACTACCGGTCGGGCGAAAATGTCTACCAGCTGTTCTTCCAGTTCCCGATACAACCCCAGCGAGGCATAGGTCCGCGAAGAAGAGAACTGCGTGCCAAAGCGCCGGGTGGCGTCCATGACCCCTTCCATAAGCGCGGGATGATGCTCCAGGCCCAGGTAGCTGCAAGAGCCGAAGTTGGTCATGTTGCGACCGTCGATGGTGATCTTCCGTCCGTTGAGCGTATCGTCATCGGTGAAATGATGGATCAGGTTCTTCTTGTGACCGTCGTTCATAACCTGGTTGAGGGTGTTGATCAGTTGAGCAGACATGGGTCTTAACTTTTGTGTGGTGATTTATCATTGATGTCACAAAAGTGTAGGCTTCCGGAAGGTCCCGCACCGGCTCATGTTCCATTTTGGTCGGTTATCGTTCCAACGGCAGAAAAATGGTGGAATTATGTTTCAGCATTTTGCCAGAATGCAATGCAAGTTGTTGTACATCAGACAAATATGCGTTTCATCGAGCGGCATTCGATCTTTGGACCCAATCCCCCAATCCCCCAATCCCCCAATAAACTAATAAACTAATAGACTAATAAACCAATCACCCAACTACCCAACCGGCAGCCGGATCACGAACTCGGTATACTCACCCGGTTCGCTGACGACTTCCAGTTGGCCGCGATGTTTCTCTTCGATGAGTTCGCGGCTAATGGCCAGTCCGAGGCCGGTATGTCCTTCCCCGGAGGGTTTGGTGGTGAAGAAAGGTTGGAAGATCCGGTCGCGCACCTCGGCGGGAATGCCTGGTCCGTTGTCGCGGATGTGGATCTCGATCCATTCGGAACTGTGCCCGGTACTGACCGTCAGCGTCGGCAAATAGCCGTTACCCAGGGCTTTTTGCTTCTGTTGAACGGCGTAGCAGGCATTGTTGAGGAGGTTGAGCAGTACCCGTCCCAGCTCGGCCGAAACGGCCGAAATTACCGGTAGCGACTGGTCGTATTCCTTGTGGATCGTGAGCTGGAAAGCAGGGTCCAGCGCTCGGTGGCCATGGTAGGCCAGCTTGACGTTCTCGTCCAGCAGGGCATTGACATCCACCGAACGGGCCTCGTCTTCGGTGCCGCGGGTATGGTCCATCATACTGTGAATAATGCTCACGGCCCGCAAGCCGTTGGATTCGATATCGGCGGCATTCTGACGGATGTCGGAGATCAGCTCCAGGAGTCGCTCGAAATCGCCGGTTGCGATCTGCGACTGAAACTTCCCGAGTTCTTCCTGCAGTTCGTCGGCCAATTCGACCGTGATCTCGGAGAAATTGGTCACGAAGTTGAGCGGATTCTTGATCTCATGGGCGATCCCGGCGATCAACTGCCCGAGGGTCGCCAGTTTATCCTGCACAATGAGCTGCTGGTGGGCGGTCAGGATCTCGTCGTTCTTGGCCTTCAGTTCCGCGAAAGCGGCTTCCAGTTCGCGCGCCTGGGTTTCCAGTTTTTCGGCATATTGCTGTTTTTCCTCGGCACGCGCCCGTTCGACAGCGGCTTCTTCCTTGAGCCGGCGGCGCTCGCGGTTCACTCGCCGGGCCCACCAGTATGTGACCAGTGCGACCAGGGCATATCCAAGATAGGCCCAGCAGGTGCGCCACCATGGCGGCCGGATCAATAGCTCGATCCTGACCCCCTCCTCATTCCAGACCCCATCGCCGTTGCTGGCCTTGACCCGAAAGACGTAGCGGCCGGGGTCCAGGTTGGTGTAGACGGCTCGCCGTTCGCCCGTCGGTGCATTCCAGTCCTCGTCGAAGTTCTCGAGTAGGTAGGTGTACTGATTTCGGGCCGGACTGCTAAAATCGAGCGCGGCAAACTCGAAGGCGATCGAGTTTTCCTGGTGCGACAATACGATCGATCCGGTCGTGGTGATCGATCGCTGCAAAGGCGAGCCCGGATCGCGGTGAGAAACAGAGCGGTAGTTCACCTGAAAATCGGTGACCACAACGGGCGGGGGCATACCTGTCCTGCCCAGGCTATCGGGGTGAAACCACACGAAACCGTCGACCCCGCCGAAAAAGAGTTCGCCCCGCTCGTTCCGGTAATAGGCGCCCGTATTGAATTCGGCGCCGGGCAAGCCGTCGTCGACACCGTAGTTCCTGAACGTTACGACCTCCCTGGCAGGGTTCAGGACCAATTTCGACAAGCCCTGGTTTGTACTGAGCCACAGATTGCCCTGCCCATCCGGCAGGATCCCGTACACGACGCTGTTCGATAATCCGTCCTTTTCCGTGTAGTACCGGAAAGTTCCTGCCGACATATCCATGCGGTTGATCCCTCCTCCGTTCGTGCCGACCCATAGATACCGGTCGGGCTGCAGGGGGTCCAGGCACACCGACTTGATGTGATTGATATTGAGGCTTTGCGGATCGCTGGGATCATGCAGGAAAATACGCGCCTCCATTTTGTGAGGATCGATACAGAGCAGTGCATCGTTATTCGGATACCAGATCCGCCCTTCCCGGTCGAACAAGCCTTGCTCGAAAGCCCGCGAGAGGGCCATATCGTTGATCGCCGGCACCGTCATTTCGCTGATCTGCTGCGTAGCTTTTTCCCAATGGGAAAAGACCACCGACCGTTCATTTTCCCTTCCGAACAAGGTGCTTTCCAGGAAATACAGATCTCCTGTGTCATCGCTCAGGACCGACGGGAACTCGATGGCCCGATCCACAGGGCTCTTCCGGATCGAGGTGGTCGTCCGGCTTTCCGGATCGTAAAGGGCGTACGACTTGCTGGGTTTGTGGTGCAGGAAGAAGGAACCCGACGGCAACACATGAAACTCATACGTCAGATCGCCGGTAAAGAAGTAACCGGGGTCTTGCAGTTCCTGCTTCCCGGGGTCGAAATGGAAGAAGCGCCCCATGTTGACCAATACCCCTCCATCGGGGGATGGTTGAATGTCGGCAACATAGGAAGTGGTCGGGGTGGGCGCAGGCGCCAGCGATCTCGTTACCGGATGAAACTGCTCTTTGCGCAGGTTGTACTTCAACAATCCGAAGCCGGCCGTACCGATCCAGACATTGTCGGTGCGATCGACGAGGAGACGTATCAAGACCGGCACAGCCGATTCGGAGCGATCCTCGAATATTCTGGTCGTCGACAGGTAGTCGCCGGTAGCAGGGTCGAAGGTCAGGATGGTTCCGGAATTGTGCACCAGCCACAGGCGCCCTTTCCGGTCGAAATCCAGGTCGCGGATCCCGTTCCGGGCCACCGGAATTTCCAATGGAAAATTCTGAAAGGCCAGTTCCGCAGCGCGTTCGGCCGGAAGCAAGGAAAGCGCCTTATCCGATCCGATCCAGAGATCTCCTTCTTCGCTTAGCCGCAACTCACAATAATTGACCGAAGGCAAGCCGCCGGGGTCTTCCTGTATGGATGGGACCGCATGGAGAACGAGTTCCTCCTGCTCCCCGGCAGCGTTTTCAACCCAGTATAATTGGGAGTAAGCAGCAATCCAAAGCCTCCCTAAGCGGTCGAACACCAGGTCGGACAAGAACTCGTCGGGACCGGGAAAGCGTTTCACGCGGTAGGTGTCTGCGCAAGCTTCCGCAAGCGGCTCGATCCGGTAAATGCCTGCCGAGGAGCCACACCAGAGAGCCTTGCCGGCCGACTGCCGGTTCCTGGAGTCCACACATATGGCCGTAATGGGGCCGTCGGGCAAAGAGTTTTCCCCGGGGGTTCCCGGTGAAAGCGAAAGAAAAGTTTCCTGTTCCGGATCGAAGCGGTTGAGCCCGCCTTCCGTGCCGATCCACAAATAACCGCAATCATCCTCGACGACCGCATGGATGAAGTTGTTGGAGATCGTGGTAGAATCGAAGGGATCGTGGCGATAAACCTTGAACTGGTATCCGTCGTAGCGGTTGAGCCCGTCTTTGGTACCGAGCCAGAGAAAGCCGCGGCTGTCCTGAAAAATGACGTTGATCATGCCCTGCGATAAACCGTCGGCATTGGAGAACTGTTCGAAGCCTTGCGGCAGGTTAAGGCGCTGCCCGGTCATCGGCTGGACGGCGCCAATGACAAGCACGATCAGGATTGGCCAGAAATGCGTGCTCTGGTCTTTTTTCATGTTTTCTTTCACAAAATTCTAGTTCCCCAAGCAAAAATAGGTTTCGCGATCCTCCCCGCCCTCGGCTATTGTTCCAAAAAAGGAGAATATTGTTCCAATCGGGTGAAGGCTGCCTTTGGGGAAGGCCAGGTCAGGTGATCTTCTGCCGGGATATTGGCAAACTGCCGTTATTCCGGACGGGCGCTTCGGGGGGTTTCGCCGAATATCTCCTTGAAGCTGGAGGAAAAATATTTGGGGTCTTTGAATCCCACCTCGTACGCCACTTGCGAGATGTTCAGGTCGGTCGTATTCAGCAGAACTCTCGCCCGTTCCAGACGAACGATCCGGATGAAGGCCGAAGTCGACCGCCCGGTCAGGGCCTTGATCTTGCGATGTAGAGAAGTGCGGCTCATGCCGACGAACTTACAAAGTTGAAGAATACCGAAGTCTTCGTCTTCCAGGTTCTCCTCCACTGCCTGGCGCAGTTTCAGCACAAAACGATCTTCCAGGTTGGCGCCCTCGTCATCGGCGGCCGGCAGAGCCTCTGTCGAGCGGTAGCGGGACTGAAGCGTAGCGCGGAGTTCCAGCAGCTTATCCAGGCGCACCAACAACTCCTGGCGGTCGAACGGTTTTGCGAGATAGGCGTCAGCACCGCGCTGCAGGCCGGCGATCCGGGATTCCACATCTGCTTTGGCGGTCAGCAGAACGATCGGAATATGGCTGGTGCGTTCATCGTTCTTGAGGATCTGGCACAATTCGAAGCCGTCTTTGCCCGGCATCATCACATCGCTCAGGATGAGATCGGGAATATCCTCCAACGCCCGTTCGATCCCCTGTTCCCCGTCGGTGGCCAGGGTGAGGCGATAGAGGCCCTCCAGGCAGGCTTGCAGGTAGTGTGCGACATCCGGATTGTCTTCGACGATCAGCACCTGCGGCAATTCCGCATCGACGTCGGGATGCTGGACCCAATCCGAAAGCCCGGCCAGTGCAGGAAGGCTTAGAGCGGACAACCCCGCCTCCGGGGCCTCTTCCGCCTTCGGGGCCTGCCGAAGCACCGGCAATTTCACGGTGAAGGTCGTGCCCTTGCCCTCCTGGCTTTCCACCGATATTTCTCCGTTCATCAGCCTGACCAGTTCCCGGCACAACGACAAGCCGATGCCGGTACCGCCCCGGGGCTTTGACGGACGACCGTCGCTTCCCTGGAAGAATCGTTCGAAGATGCCGGGCAGGGCGTCGGCGGAAATGCCGACACCCGTATCTTTAACCCGGAATTGCAGTTGACCGGGCGGCTCCAGGTGATCGACCAGGAGGTAGATCTGGCCCCCTTCCGGGGTGAACTTAATGGCATTGTCGAGCAAATTGGACACGATCCGCAACAGTTTCTCCGGGTCGTAGTCCATGACCAGTTCCGGCACATTCCCGAGGAAGTGCATCCGGAGGTCGCGCGATTCGGCCCAGGCCTCGAACGATTCGAAGAGGTACCGCAGGTAGCTCACCACCTCCCCCTGCGTCGGCCGTAGCTCCATGGCGCCCGACTCCAGCTTGCGCAGATCGAGGATCTGATTGACGAGTTGCAACAGGTTCTGGCTATTGCGGCGGATCATGCCGACGCCTTTAACCAGCCACTTCTCGGGGGTTTCCTCGATCTTGTCGATCATGCCCGAAATGACGGTTAGCGGGGTGCGGAATTCGTGGGAAATATCGGTAAAGAACTGCGTTTTCAACTGGTCGATGAGCTGCAGGCGCTCGTGGCGCTCGGCCAGTTCTTTGGCCTGCTCGACCTGCCGGACCAGTTCCGTTTCCCGGAGCGTCTTCTCGATGGTGATCTCGAGGTCGGTGAACTCGATCGGCTTGGTCACGAAATCGAAGGCGCCGAGATTCATGGCCGTCCGGATATTTTTCATATCGCCGTAGGCCGAAACCATCACCGTTTTCAGCAAAGGGCGGATCTCGCGAATGCGGTCGAGCAAGGTAAGCCCGTCCATGACCGGCATATTGATGTCGCTCAGCACCATGGTAATGGAACCGTCCTGACCGATCATTTTGAGCGCTTCCTGCCCGTTCCCGGCAAATACAAAATCGTACTCGCCGCTGCGGACCTTATTTCGGAACCGCTGCAGGATCAGACGTTCGAACTGAGGCTCGTCATCTACGACCAGAATTCTTACTCTCGGTTGTCGTGGACTTTCGCTTGGCGACATTAGGTAAAGTTACGATGAATTCGGTAAATGTTCCTTCCTCGGTCTGTACCTCCAGCGTACCGCTGTGATGGAGCACAATATCGTGGCTGATCGACAGGCCCAGACCGGTATTGCCGTTCCCCGGTGGTTTGGTGGTGAAGAACGGATGGAAGATCTGGTCGACGAGATCGGGAGCGATGCCCGGCCCGTTGTCGCGGATGCGGATCTGTACTTTCCTGCCGAGCCGGCTTGTCGACAAGACGAGCCCGGGTGTATAGGATGCTCCTTCCTCCCGCCACTTGTGGGCGAGGGCATCGAAGGCATTGTTCAGGATATTGAGCACCACCCGGCCCAGATCTTGCGGGATCACGGCGACCAGGGGCAGATCTGCCTGTAGCCTGGTTTCGAGTTGCACCTGGAAACCGGGCCGGGTCAGTCGAAAACCGTGGTAGGCCAGTTTCAGGCTTTGCTTCACCAGTGCGTTGAGATCGGTCGCGACGAACCTCTGGTTCCCCCCCCGGATATGGTCCATCATGTTGCGAATGATCTCGTTGGTGCGCATTCCGTTCTGCCGAATGCTCTGGGCATTTTCCCGCAACTCGAGCAACAGCTGCTGCTGTAGCTGGTCCTTTGCAGAGGTGAGCGCCCCCTCTTCAGCTTGCATGGACTGCTGCAACTCTTCGACCAGATCGATCGAGCCTTCCGCAAAATTGGTGATGAAGTTAAGCGGATTCTTGATCTCGTGCGCGATCCCGGCGGTCAGTTGACCCAGGGAGGCCAGTTTTTCCTGGGCGATGAGTTGATCGCGGGCCTGCATGATCTCGGAGGTACGGGCTTCGAGTTCGCGTTCAAGCCGCTCGCGGGCGATCCGCTGGCGATACATCCAGCCGGCTACCAGTCCGGCTAAGAGCAGAAAACACAAAACGTAGAACCACAATTGGCGGTAGAAGAATTCGCGCACGTGGACCGGGATCACCAGCGGTTCGGTGGTCCAGTTTCCCCGGTAGTCGCTGCCCTGCACGAGAATGCGATACTTGCCGGGAGGCAGGTCGTTCAGGTTGAGTTCCGGGTTTCCCCCGATGAAGGTCCAGTTCTCGCGGCGGTTATTCCCCAGCCCTTCCAGTCGGTAGGCATAGCGATGGCCTTCCGGATTCACCAGGCTGGAAAGGGCGAAGCGCAGACCGAGATAGCGGTGAGTGGCCGGCAGTTCGATCCGTACAGGATCGGACAGGCCGAACAGCTGAGTGGTGTCGGCCGCCTTTTTGGCGTCGAAATAGGTGAGGGCGGAAAGGTAGATCCGGAGGTCCTGCCGGCGAAGCAATTGCTCTTTGACCGGCTTCGGTTCGATCACGTTGAGGCCGTCGATGGTTCCGAAGAGCAGGCGGCCCCGACTGTCCTTCAGGGAGGAAAAGCGATTAAACTCATTATTGGAAAGCCCGTCCTCTTCGAAGACTCGGCTCAACACCTTGCCTGTCGGGGTAACCAGGGTCAATCCGTTGTAAGTGGCCAACCATCTGGCGCCTTCCGCGTCGGGCAGGATGCCGACAACCGTGTTGTTCGACAAACCGCTCCGCTGATCGACGATCGTAAGGGCTCCGGAAGGGGGATCGAGGATGTGCAGTCCGGCATGGAAGGTGCCGAACCAGATCCGCCCGACCTCGTCTTCGTGCAGGCACATGATGCGCTCGTCCTGAAATCCGTCTTCGAGTCCATACCGGCGCGTTTCCCCGGAAACGAGATCGACGCGGTAGAGGCCCTTCAGGCTGGCCACCCACAGGCTGCTGTCGCGGCTAACCAGCAGTTCGTTAACGGTGCCCTCGACGGAAAGGCTTTTTCCACCTTGAAGGGCCGGACGGACCTCATCGGTTTCGAGATCGCAATAGAGCAGATCCCGCGACCTCGTCAGCAGGAACATGCTTTTCCCGTCGTGAATGGTGAAGCGGTTAAAGTGCTCGCCGACCGGCAGCAAGGTACAGTCGCCTCCGGCATTCAGTCGCAGCAGTTTATCTTTCGCGCAGAAGTACACCCGGCCCAACCGGTCGGTTCCGACCGAACTCTGGCTGGACAGGCCCTGATCTTGTTCGCTTTCGCATAGTTGGTCGTAGGAGACAAAGACGCTCGATAGCGGCTCGCCGATGGAAAGCCGGCTGAGCCCTCCCTGGCCCCCGATCTGGACGAGGTAGCGATCAGTGCCTGGTTCGACGATCCCCCGGCACGCCTCTCCGGGCAGATAGGTCGACAAAGAGCCGAACAGCTTCAGATCGGCCACTACCAGTCCGCCACTCGACACGACATAAGCCCGTTCCCGGAAATCTTCGCTCCATACCTGCTGGATGCGCGTATTCTCATAGCGCGATCCGGCCAGGCAAGACTTCAGGACGGAGCTGTAGTCATATCGGTTGCCCGCTTTGTCCACCAGGATCGCGTCGAATTGCTGTGAGGGATACTGCACCAAATACAGGAGGTTCCCCTGGCGGTCGGTATACAACCCGGATTTTCTTAGTTCGGGGAGGTTGGATGAGCCGGCGGAGGGAAAGGGGAAGAATTCCTCGATGTGTTTGCCGGAAGGGTCGAAGCGAAAGTATTTACCCCAGCCGGAAAGCAAGACCACGATCTGTCCGTTCGGGTCCTCTGCCACTGATCCCAGTATCCAGGCGGAGGATATGCGCGCCGGCACGTCTGTCGTGCCGAACAGATCTTCCAGAGAAAAACCTTTGACCGCTCCGCTTTGGAGATCGATCTTCCAGAAGATCTGATCTTTTTGCCAATTCCGCTCCAGGCCCGTCTTGATGCCAGGCAGCTCCAGGTACCACAGGTCGGTGTCGGTCAAACACCAGGAGTCTGGAGAAGTCCAGGGCCGACCCCGGCGAAACTCGTTGGTGGTCGGCCATTCGGCGATCAGGCGAAGCGCTCCCTGACCGTAGCGGTAGACCTGGTTCTTCCCCGGCAAAGCGGCGTAGAGGAGAACCTCGCCACCGGCAGTCCGGTCCATGAACTGGATCTCTGCCGCCGGTTCTTCCAGGGAGAAATGCCAGGTGCTATCGCTTTCCAGATCGAACAGGAAAAAGCGGTTGGTCTGACGAAAGAAGCCGTACATTCTTCCCCGGTCGTCGAAGCCCGCCAACGCGGCCTGGCCCTCCAATTGTTCCGGCGTGCCGCCGAGCCGGTAGGACTGTGATGCTTGCCCGTCGAACCGGTAGAAGGAGAACGACTTGTGTTCACTCTGGGAGAAACAGGGATTGACCCAGAACCTGCCCTGCTCATCCAACAGGCAACTGTAGGCGCAGGAGATCGGCAGCCCGTCCTCGATGTCGAAATTCGATACATTGGAAGCCTCCAGCCGGGGCAGGTCCTCCTGAGCGTCAAGCGCGCTACAAAGCAGGAGCAGGAAGATCGGCACTATGACGTAGGGTCCTGGCATGGGGCGAAGGCGTTTTCGGTCTGTGCAAAGATAGAAAAGCCCGGAAGCTTGGGCACCTGGGAATGGGGTATTTTAAAAAACGCCATCTTTGTGGAATGAAACGCCTAAGCTGGCCACATTTCCTCGGGATCTGGCTGATCGTTAACCTTCTGCAAAGCGCCTTCACCGAATTGTTCCATGACGAGGCGCATTTCTGGATGTTCTCGCAGCACCTGGATTGGGGCTTTTGGGACCATCCGCCGGCCGCGCCTTTGCTCATTTTCCTCGGCTACGCACTGATCCCGAACGAATTAGGGGTTCGACTGTTCATGGTCCTGTCGAGCGTGCTGACGATCTTCCTGATCTACCGGCTGTTGCGGCCTGCCGACGACCGCCTGTTCTTTCTCCTCGTCTTTTCCATCTTCCTCATCCACATCGGCGGGTTCATGGCGGCGCCCGACATCCCGCTGCTGCTGGCTACCGCCGCCTTTTTCTTCGCCTACCGGCACTACGCCGGGCAGGATCGCTGGCAGACCGCCCTCCTGCTCGGCCTGATCGTGGCAGCCATGGCCTACAGCAAATACCACGGCGCCGTCATCCTGCTCTTTGCCCTGCTGGGCAATCTGTCGTTGCTGCGGCGACCGAGCTTCTATCTCATTCCCTTTGTGGCCCTGCTCCTCTTCTTGCCGCACCTGCACTGGCAGTGGGTGCGCGACTTTCCCACTTTCCACTATCACCTGGTCGACCGGGGGCAGGACGAGTATCATTGGACCTTCGTTCTCGACTACATCGGCGGGCAGTTGTTGGTTTTGGGGCCCTTCGTCGCCATTCCCCTGCTGATCGCCGCCTTCCGGCAAAAACCGGCCGACGCTTTCGAACGAAGTCTGAAATGGAGCATGATCGGCGTGTTCGGTTTTTTCCTGTTCCGCAGCTTTTCGGAGCGCACGGAGGCCAACTGGACTGCCACAGCCATCGTACCGCTGATCTACCTCTCCTATCGCTTTCTGGAGGACCGACAGATATGGCAGCGGTGGATCTACCGCCTGGCCATTCCCAGCTTCGCGCTCTTTTTCCTCTTCCGACTGTACCTGATCGTCGACTTTCTACCGACGGAAAACAAAGCCCGCAACGAGTTTCACGGCTGGGATCGCTGGGCAGCCGATATCAGCGCGCTGGCGGGCGAAAGGCCGGTGGTGTTCTACAATTCGTACCGTAGCCCCTCCAAGTACCAGTTCTATTCCGGAAAATTCGCCCACGCGCTCAACACCTGGGGACAGTCGGGCAACCAGTACGACCTGATGCCCGAGCAGGCAGAGCGCCTGCAGGGGAAAGAAGTGGTGATCGTATCGCAGGAACTGGATGACGAGACGCCGATCTTCCCCGGCGGCATACAGCATACGTTTTACAAGATCGTCGACGACTACCGCTCTTACTCCTACCCCCGCGTCTGGGTCGAGATCGACGATCCGCCCGCCGCCCTGCCGCCAGACACCACGGTACTGCTCCACATTCGCATCAGCAACCGCACCGACCACGAGATCGATTTCACCGCCGGCAGCAGGCCGGTCGATCTCTATTTTCACGTCTACGACCGCAATGAACCGGTGCTGTTCGATTGCGCCCTGGAGCAATTGCCCTTCGACCGCTTAAGACCTCGCGAAACCGTTGAGACCATCGCCCTGCTCGCCACGCCCACCAGTCCGGGCGCCTATCGCTACCGCTTCACCTTCCACGTGCGCGGCCTCCACAATGGGCGCAATGGGCATTTTCACGAACTCCGGGTGATGTAAGGGGGCCAATGGTCCGAAGGTCCTTCGATCCTTGAGGAAAACCCTGCCAACTGCATCTGCTTACTGCCAACTACCCCCTACTCATTCACCACCCTGATCCCTTCGCAGCAGATCTCCAGGGTTTCCATGAGGGGGCCGCGGCCATAGGCGTCGAGATCGGAATAGCTCAGGCGCACGGGATAGGCGCTTTCGATCCTCCAGCTGACCACGGGTTCGTGGTTTTCGTTCAGCAGGGAAATGACCATGTCCCGACGGAAGATAGACCCTTTGCTTCCGCCTTCTTCGAAGCGCACCGTTTCCCGCCACCATTCGTAGAATTCGTTATCGCCCCGAAACACCGGGCGGTCCAGGAAGAAGTTCTCGAACACCCGTTGAGTCGGGGCGTTGGCGTTCGAGTATTCCGGCGAGGCGCCATGGCGGATGGCCATAGGGCTGTTGCTCATGGCCAGGTTGCGCACGCGGGTGAAGCCGATCCTGGCGCCGCCCCATTCTACCATGAAATGAAAGTTGGGAAGTGGATAGTCTGCCATTTTCTCTAGGGGTTTGATGATGAACGTGATCAGATGGAAGAGGCCGAGCTGTGGAGAGGAAGGTCTTCGTAGATCCGCAGATCGTGCGGAAAGGACTTCTTCAGCGTATCTCCGTCTTCGACCTTGTACCGGATGCGGACCTTGAGCTCGCGCTCCTCCTGGTGGGCCAGGAAGGCCGGAAGCGTATCCACAAAAATGCGGATCTCCTTGCGCGGGGCGAGATACCGCAGGCGCCGAAAAACAGGCAACTGATCGATCCGCAGCGTTCTGCTCCGCCCGTAGAGCGGGGTACTGAACTCGAACTTCAGATCGAAGGCCGGACCTTCGGAAAGGTTGCGGATGCACAGAAAGAAAGCTTCTTCCTGCAGTTCGAAATCGACGACGATATTGGGATCCATGGCTCGTTTGGCTTTTGCGATAAGGGCTCGTTCGAAAGGTAAGTTAGTGAATTCCCGACGCGATCGGAGACTAATTTGCTGAATTTCAGCTGCCCTCGCAGCGGCCTAATCCCTTTTTTGCCTATTTTGAAGGAACAGTTGCGCAAGTTGGGCTTCGATCCCTACTACTGGGCCGGTTTCGTACTGGTGCAATAGAACAATACACAGGAGGTGCGATCCAGGGAGAATCGAAAGATTCCGGAACTCGCCCTATCTTAGGCGAAAAGAACGGAGCATGAAGTACTTTCTCCCTTTCATGGCCTTGCTGCTGAGCCTGCCGCAAGCCGCTACCTCCCAGGACCTTTGGGATCGCGGATTCAAGGTCTTGTCATACCACCTCGAAGCGCTGGATGGCGAATGGCAATCCTCCGGTCTGGTGCAGGACTCTGCCGAACCGCTGCGCTACCGCCTGGTCATCGATATGTATTCGCCCATCCAGTTGCAATACCCCGGCATTCTCCTGGAAGACCGCAACGATCCGGAGCGGACCTACGGCTATCAGGGTTTCGACCTATACCTGCACCCCAGCCAAACGATCGGCGTCTACGTAGTTCCGTACCCCGACAGCGTCTTCGACCCGGGCGCCTACTACCTGCACCTTTTCCAGGCCGATCAACTTCTGTTCTTTGACGAGTTCGGCACCCCGGCGCCTTTGTCGGAGGGAGGAGACCAATTTTCACTGACTTCCACCACCGACGAGATCCGGATCACACCGGGAGAAGGGGTCGTCGATCTCAAGGCCTGGCTGTTCTCGGGCGGCTCCCTCCTCCAATTCCAGCGGCAGACCGGACCGATCCGCTTCCTGCAAGAACACGCTGCCGAACACAACTACTACCTGCTGTTGGAGTGCCGGCCGAACGGCGGGGAAAAACGGTCCTTCTATGGCCGCCTGGAATAGGATGCGGCCGGTCTTCCTTCGCGGAAAAGAACAAAAATGACAATCTGCTGAAACAGAATATCCGATCTTTGGATAGCATCTCTCACCTGCCCGGGCTGTTCCTGCTCACAGCCGCTTCCTTCGGATTTTTGGTCATTTTTTTCGTAAATTCCGTGCAAACGATATCGCTATGAAGAAGTTATCCTTTTTGTTCTGCAGTCTCCTGGCCGGGCTCTTTACGGCACAGGCACAGGAGTATCTCGAAGTTTCCTTCGGAACTTCTTACTCTAATATGGCCTTCTTTTCCCTCGACGACGGGGAAACGACGACCATGGCCAACACCTCCTGGGACCTGGCCTTCGTCACCGCCCCCGGAGGCGCCGGAATACACCTCAACGAAGCGGCCAAATCCGTCATGGCCGGCCCCATCCCCGAACTCCGCTTGTGGCTGGCCCCTACCGACGATTTCACCGCCACGATCGATCCGGCCGATCTCACCGATAGTCTATACAATACCGAGATCAGCTGGGAAGACGGCGCCTTCAATAGCGTCAAAGATCCGGGCAATCCCGACGACTATGGCTGGGGGCTCTACGATTCGGGCTCGGGTGTGATCGAAGGCAACCGCGTGTTCGCCCTGCAATTGCGCGACGGCGCCTGGAAGAAGCTCCAGATCCTCGCCCTGATCGACGGGGTGTATACGCTAAAATATGCCGATCTCGACGGCGCCAATGAAGTGACGGGCGACATCGACAAGGCCGACTATGCCGATACCCCCCTGGTCCTCTTTTCCTTCACCACCGGCCAGGCGTTTGCCGCCCCG
>JAGQXA010000378.1 GCA_020436865.1 Saprospiraceae bacterium
ATCAGGGTCGAATAACGCCCGTCGGTGACCTGCAGGTTCTTCGAGTTGAAGTTGGAATTGAACCCCCGAATGTTGAAGGCCGGCGTGGCGATGCCCGCACGGAAGTAGTCGATCCCCTTCTGGCGGGCCAGAAGTTCGGCCGGATTGCCGGCATACTCGGCGATCTCGCGTGCGTAAATAGTCTCGATCGTGGCCGGGCTCTCCGTTAGCTTTTCGCGCTTTTTACTGCCGGAAACCACAATCTCTGCCCCGATCAGGGCTTCGGTGGCCAGCGAGAAATTCAGCGTGATCGTGCGGCCGGCCTGCACGGTTACCTCCTTGCTCTGCGAGGCATAACCCACATAGGAGCAAAGAATCCGGTAGGTACCTGCCGGAACATTCAGGGTATACGACCCGTCGGCGTCGGAAAAAGTACCGCTGGTGGTGCCTTCCGCCTGGATCGTTGCCGCCTCCAAGCGGGCGCCGTCTTCATCCAGCACGAAGCCGGTTACCGTGCCGTTCTGGCCAAAAGCGATGGCCGACCAGAAAGCCAATACAATGGGTAGAAAAAGATTTTTCATATGTGTGAGCATTTAAGGATTTATTTGGACAATAGACTAACTTGTTGAATATCCTTACGACATTCAATCATAAAACCCAATTTTGTTCCGAAAACGAATCTAACTATTGGAATGAAATCCACCGAACCCCTCTTCCGTTTTGATGGCCCGGACCGAAAGAAGTCAAATCGGCAATTATTGGTTATAAAAACTTAATTATCAAGAATTTATATTGATCGGTAGAATGGGTTGACCCAAAGGCGGCAGAGCCGCTCAATCCTTCTTTTGCAAAAAGTGGTCGACGAGTTTTCCGACTTCGTCGGCGCATTCCCATTGCAGAAAGTGCCCGCAATGGTCCACCCAGGCCAGGGTAGCATTCGGCATGCGGCTCTTTCCGGACTCGGCCACCTCGTCGATCGTCAGGTCGGGATGCAGAAAGCGGTTGGGGATCAGGGCATCCAGTTTTCCGTAGATCACCAGGCTTGGAGTGGTCACTTCCGGCAACCGGTCGAAGACCGGCTCGGCGAGCATCCCCTGTACGCATTTGGGGATCATTTGGCAGTACGCTTCATATTCGATCTCGTGCTGTCGCATCTGCAGCCGGTCGTCGATCATGAAGCGCGCATCGTCCGGCATGTTCACGAAGTTGAGCTCGAAGTTTCGCACGATCTGATCTTCCGGAGTGGCCTTGACGGTGGCCGGCGTAACGAGCTGCTCAAACCACCGCTTCTGCTCCTCCGTGAAGGTCTCAAATCCGGCGGGAGCCAGCAGGATCAGCTTTTCCAAAACAACCTCCTCTTGCAAGGCCATCGTCAACGCGATCTGGGCGCCCATCGAATGACCGACCACCACCACCTTTTCCAATCCCAACTCCCGGATGAACTCGGCCACCGTCTGAGCAAAAAAGCTCATGGTGAAAGAATAATCGCCCCGGCCCGATTTCCCGTAATTGGGCAGATCGAGTGCGATACAGCGGTAGTCGCCCTTCCAATCCTCTACGTTTTTCGTCCAAGCCTGGAGGTTCGAGCCGAGTCCGTGCAGCATCAACAGGGTCAGCTCGCCCCGGCCTTCGTCGATGTAGGCCAGCTCGATGCCCGAAGGGAGCTCGACCGAATGGGTTTCGTACGGGTAGGTCCATTCCTGCATGTCGTCGGATTTTACGGGCGCCGTGGCACAAGGCGGAGCGGCCAGGAGCAGAGGAAAAAAGAGGTGGAGTAGCGATTTCATGGTCGTATGAAATGGGTCCGCAGATCCTCGGGTCCAAGGATCGTTGGGGTGATAAAATCTGCGGATCAAAGGACCGTTGGAACCCTGGATCCTCTTTTCCAGAAATAAAGGCCGAAGCCCACGATCAACGAGGCTAGTATGGCCAGCGTGGCCGCAATGGCGGGGTTGCGAACCTCCGCCTGCATGTACCAGGTGAGGCGGCCGTAGTACACGCCGAAATGCACGATCACGGCGGTGACCGACGCGGCGATCGGAGCGATGCGCGGCACATCGCGAAAGAAGATCCCCAGCAACACCGGCACGAAAGCCGCCGAAAAATAGGCGTAGACCCCGTTCTGCGCAAAGATCCCGACACTCAGGCTGGGACTGACGAGTTGATCCCACGACAGCCAGACCGATACCAGCGCCACTCCGGCGATCACGAACTTGTTGATGAAGACCAATCGCCTGCCTCGTTCGGCTTCCACTCCCAGCCTCCTACCGAAAAGGGGTTCGATAATATCGGAGGTGATGCTGGTCGGCACACTTTGGATCAACCCTTCCAACGTCGACAGACCGGCCGACAAGAGGCCCAGAATGACGACCAGCCCGATGTAGACCGGAAACTCCTGTACGACATAGGCCGGGATGATCCCATCCATTTTCAGGGCTTCCCCGTCGATCGCCAGGTCCGGAAACCGCAGACGGGCATAGAGTCCGGTGACGACCACGGCAAAAAAGACGGTTTGCACCAGAATGGCCACCGTCAGATAGCGGTTGACGTCGCGTTCGTCTTGCAACAACAGCGACTTCGTAATGATATGCGGTTGGCAAACGATCGCTATCCCGACCACGAAGGCACAGAACACGATCTCGAAATAGTCGCGAAACAGAAAGCTGGCCGGATTGGGCACCTGGGTCAACAAGGGATCGACCGCCGCCAACTTATCCAGAAATCCGTGCACTCCGGCACTGAAATGTTCATAACCGGAACCGAGCAAAATAAAGGCCACCACCACCATCAATACCGCCTGCATTGAATTGGTATACACCATCGAGTTGGCGCCCCCGAACATCATATAACCGAACACAAAGGCCACCAGCGCCAGCAACACCCACCACTCGTCGGCATTCAGCGCCTTGGCCATCACCTTGGTCATGCCCACGCAGATCAGCACGATGAAGGTGATCAGCAGCAACGACAAGAACCCAAAGAAAATAGAGTAGCCCTTGCTTTCGTAACGCTTCCCCATCCATTGGGCCATGGTGAGCGCCTTGACGGTAGTGCCGTGCGAACGGAAACTCTTGGTCAGGATCGTCAGGGAAATGAAGACACCCAGGGGCATGACGACCGCAAACGAAAGCACGCCGCTGAGGCCGTACAGGGCGATAAAGCCCGGATTGATGACAAAGGTCGCCGCACTAGTGGTCGAAGCTGCCAAAGACAGACCGACCGTCGTGGGCGAGAATCGAATGCTGCCAACCGCATAGTCGCTGATCGATTGCGTGCGCAAGGCGCCCCGGACCACGAAGAAAAGGATCACCGCCGCATAGACTGCCAGCAGGATCGAAGTTGCCCAAACGAGTTCTTGCGAAGCCATAGATCGAATTCAGATGATTATTTAGCAAAAGCCTTTTTGTGCCGTTTTTTATGCGGCTACTGGTTTGAAAATTAGCACGATCGTTTGGCTTACGACCATGCGGGCGATCAATAAGATGGCAAGAATCTGCTTTTTGCGGGGTTGACTTTCGCGATCACATGCGGCAGGGGGACTTGGAACGAACGTCGCTGCGAGGATATAAATAACTTAATATCAAATATTTATGGAATGAAAAATAATCAGCAATGGAATTAGCCCCCGGAGGGTTGACTAGCCTCGCCCAATCCGGCTTCCGATCCCGACCGTCGCCAGTTTGGCCCCCCCTTTCAGGGCAGTGGCATGGTCGGTACCGGATAACGAAGAGGGCACTTAGGGCATGGATATCTACAGGCTTATATCAAATCTTTGAGTGAAATCCTTATTTTACCTTCTCAAAACTCCAAGCGCAGCATGATGAAAGTCAAGAATCACCGTCTCTACCACGACAACGACCTGCAGGTCGACTATGTGCCCAGTCCGAACCGCAGTCAGCAGATCGATCCCAAGTATCTGATCATGCACTATACGGCCGGAAGCAGTTTTCGCAGTTCGCTCAACTGGCTGACCAATCCGATCAGCAAAGCTTCCGCGCACCTGCTCATCGGCCGGGATGGGGAGATCGCCCAGATGGTACCTTTCAACATCAAGGCCTGGCATGCCGGACAGAGTTCCTGGAACAATCTGGAGGGAATGAACTCCTATGCCATCGGGATCGAGCTCGACAATGCCGGCAAGATGGTGCCCTACGGGAACAACCGCTGGCGCTCGTGGTTCGGGAAGGTGTACGACGACGACGAGGTGCTGGAGGCCACGCACAAGCACGAAGACGACCCGGCTGGATGGCAGGTATTTACCGAAAAACAACTGGAAGTAGCCGTCGAAGTCGCTACCATTCTGGTGAACCACTACGGCCTGCAGGAAGTGATCGGGCACGACGACGTATCGCCCTTCCGAAAGGTCGACCCGGGCCCCGCCTTTCCCATGCAGAGCTTCAGCTCGAAGGTGATGGGGCGCCGCGACGACGAGGTGCCCGTATTTGTCACCACCACGGCCCTGAACATCCGGGTCGGCCCGGGCACCGAATACGAACAGGTACCGGAGATCAGCCCGTTGCCCAAGAACACCCGGGTCATTGTCATTAACAGCTTCCTTAACTGGAAGTACGTCGATGTGATCGATCCGATCCACGCGACCCACGACGGCCGTGGATGGGTACACAGCCGCTATCTACGCGAAGTCGAATGACCAAAAAAAGAAATCCAACGAGCGAAGCCGGAATCGGCAGGCGCCCGTTGGACTTCCAAACTATCCACTAGCTAATTTCCCGAATAATTACTTCATTCTCCGACCCGGGCCGGAGCCACGCGGGAGAAATAGAACTGCAATCCGATCGAGAAGTCGAATTGATTCGTTTTTGTAACGGTTTGCTCACGTACGCCGTTGGCCTCCGTATCGAAGTCGCTGCGAGCGTAATTGTACTTCAGCAGCGCTTCGATCCCGATCGCTTCGTTGGACACGATGGTGAAGCCCGGCCCTATGCCGATGGCAAAAATGTTAGTCTTGATCGTCTCCAGTCCTCCCCCCACATCCAACTGGTCGGTGGCATTACCGAAACCGAAGTCGGCCTGCAGGAAAAAGGCCTTATCGTCTTCCAGGGGGAGATAGTAACGCGTGAACGGCCCGAAGAGCAGGTTGGCGTCTTCGATGTTGTTCAGGTTAGGGTCTTCCACCCTGCTGAAGGTGTAGCTCATACCGATCCCGATCGACCAATTGTCGAGCACGAAATACCCCACGTTCGGCGCAAAGCTGATCTGCGTCGAAGAGGGGCCGTCGCCCGAAACGTCGGTGTCCGCTGAATTCTTGGAAATCTTGGAGGTTGCGGTTGAAAAGCCGAAGGTACTGCCCAGGACAAAGTTCCCCTGCTCGGAAATTTGTGCTGACAGCATCCCGGCGCCGAAGAACAGCATCCAGACTACTTGCAGCAATTTCCTCTTCATGGCTTTGGGTTTATACATGGTTAGGAATCGGCTCCTAAGCTACTGCAAGCCTCGCTTCCGCGCCATGACAAACCTCACTATATCCACTGACTTTTATCAACGGCCCATCCGGGCCGGGCGTCGACCGCCGGGTCTATACGACCAGATACTCACCGTTCTGTACGCGCCGCTCGAAATCTTCGCGCGGCACCGGCATCTGACGGTTCAGGGTGAGAAAATGTAAGGTCACTTTATTGGCGGATTCTTTGATCACGCGCACTTTTATGCTTCCAATTGCCATTTGTAACAGTTTTATGGTTAAATCCCTGGCTAGCCGATCGTCGGGGGCGGAGAGGCTTCTTCGAACTTCTTGCCGTTCCACCGTCCGTGCCACTCGCATTCTTTACCGATCCGCATATAGCGGCGGTAGGCGTTGGCGGCATCTTCTTTCGATTCGCGGTGCAGGGTAATGTTGCTGGGGTTCGATTTGATGGTGAAATAGTATTTCCCCTGTCCTCTGGAGAATTTCTTGTCCCACTTCATAGTATCGGAGTTTAAAATGCAGAATCAGTTTCCTTACAGAATGCGCACTTCGCGTGCTTCCAGTCCTTTGTTGCTTTCGCGGACTTCGAATTGTACGGTGTCGCCCCGCGATATTTCGTTCTTGAGGGCAGATACGTGTACGAAGACATCCTGCCCGCCCTTTTGCGGCCGGATAAATCCGAACCCCTTTCTGCGGTTAAAAAACTTGACGGTTCCCCGGCGCACCTTTTCTACTTTCGGCCGCCTCCAAAATCTGATCCATTTGAACCACATAATTTCCTTCGGTTTAGTTAAGTAATGCCGGACCCTGACCGGCCCCGACACACACAACCCCGGCAGAGCGCCAAACTCTTGCGAAGGATGTTCCAAACTTTAGGGAAGGAAAACCCGCCCTCACGGGCGGCGGGGATAATTCGGCGACCAACTCGCCGTCTGTCGCTTCCACAGTGCCTGATATGACCAATGGGTCCATTTTCATGTTACAGTCTTTCCGGCAGTCGATCGTCGCCGGCCAGGAAAGAATACAAAAAAAATGTTTTTGTACAAACTTTTCGAGGCTGGATTTGATCCAAAACCAGATAACATATTAAATAACAGGGAGTTAGCGACGAATCGCCAACAAAAAGTTTCCACGGAAACCATAAATAAAACGCCTGTCGCCAAACTTTGTTTTGTAGCCAGCGGGAATAGCCTAATCCTCCAAGGGATCGCGAAGGTCCAGATTGCCGGTCAGGATGGGTGATTCGTCCTTGGGTTCGTCGAGTTCGAGCAGGTCGAGGATGCGTTCGAAAGCGTCTTGGATAC
Organism: Saprospiraceae bacterium; assembly: GCA_020436865.1. Lineage (GTDB taxonomy): Bacteria > Bacteroidota > Bacteroidia > Chitinophagales > Saprospiraceae > JAGQXA01. The sequence continues at coordinate 6,709 of JAGQXA010000378.1, forward strand.
GGGCCAGATCGTCGGCGCCCAGGCCTTTGAGTTTGCGCGCGAGGCGGTCGTGGAGCAGTTCGGGGGAAGGATCGATCAGGGCGGCTCCTTTGGCGGTGATCGTAACGTTGTTGACGCGACGATCGCGTCCGGGCGGCAGTTTCGCGATGAGCCCTTTCTTTTCCAAGCGGTTGACAATGCCTGTGACCGTACTGGCATTGAGACTAAGGAACTGGCCGATCTCCCGCTGAGAGGCCCGGTGATCTTCCCGCTCGCGCAGGAAGTTCAGGCAAAGCAGCTGCGGGATGCTCACCCCATAGCGCTTTTCGATCCGCTTGCTTTCCAGATTGACAGAGCGCACGATCCGGCGGATGTTGGTCATTACTTTTGCGTAATCCATACCCCTTGGATTTCCAGTAAAAATAATCCGCCGGAGCGAATACCCGGTCAAAACTGCGGAAAAACTACCGCAATTTGCCTACTTTCGCTACCGTCGCCGGTTTCCTCACCGGAATGAAAAGGGAATCCTGTGCAAATCAGGAACTGTTCCCGCAGCTGTAAGTCCCCACTGGTTTTTCGGCAATCTGCCACTGTTCTATGGAATGGGAAGGCGCCGGAAAGGGACGAGTCAGAAGACCTGCCGGCGTACCAACATCAAGTGGCCTTCGGGATAGAGGCCGGATGATCGTATGCCGGTGGCTATTCGCCTCTCCGGCTGATATGGTCCTTCCCGTCTTTTTCCCGGAAAAAATATGCACTCTCATGTGGCGGTCCGCCGGACTGGTCTTCTTCTGTGTTTCTGGCGCCTTGCCTGGGCTCTTTGCCCAGAAAGCCAAGGTCGATACCGTATTGCAGATCCGGGAAGTGACCGTTTCTGCCGGGCGACTGGCCGGAGCCGAGGCCCCGGCACTGTATCAGATCATCGATACGAACGAGCTCCGGCCGCCGGGTATGCGCCAGCTGGCACAGCTCCTGGCCGGCGGATCTGGCTGGTATTTGAAGAATTATGGCCCGGGCGGCGTACAAAGCCCCTCTTTTCGCGGGGGAAACAGCGCCCAAACCTCCCTGCAATGGGCTGGCTGGGAACTCAACAGTCCACTGACCGGGCAGGCCGATCTTTCTACGATCCCGGCGGCCTTTATCGACCGCGTAGCGGTGAGCCCGGCCGGCGCCGTCGAATTGCAGCAACTCCCGGTGCAGGCTGGCGATCCCGCATTCACCTTTTCGCAGGAATTCGGCAGCTTCGGGCTAGCGGGCTTCAGCGGCGCCTGGAAAACTGGCCGACCGCACTGGGACCAGTCGACTTCCGTACTCTGGCAAGGGGCCCGGAATGACTTCCTCGTCGACTATCCCGGCGTCACGCCTCGCCGTCAACCACACGCAGCCTTTCGGCAAACTGCCTGCACGCACCGGCAGCGGTGGCGCCCTTCGCCGCGATCGGAATGGACCTTGCTTAGCTGGTTTGCCGATCAGCAACGGCAGACGCCCCCTACCCTGCTCCAACAACGCAGCGCAGCCGAACAGGCCGACCGGCAGTACCGGATCAGTGCGGAAACCCTGCGCAGTATGGGCGTTTTCACGGGCCAGGCCGCCGTGGCCTGGCTCGGTGAAGAATTCCACTATGCCGACAGCCTGATCGATCTCGATTCGCGCAGCCGCACCGATCAATGGCGAGCCCGCGCTTCCTTGCAATGGGGGCTCGCCCCCAGGCACGAGCTACGAGGAGGGTTGGAAGGTGGCTATACCCGGGCCCATTCTACCGAGTACTTTCAAGCGACCGACCGCCGGCAACTGACGGCCCGGCTACGGTACCACTGGCATTCCAGCGATGGGTTCTGGAACCTGCGGGCGACGGGCAAACAGGAGTGGGTCGACGGTCGGGCCATGCCAGCCGGCGCTGATCTGACGCTGAACACCCAGCGGTTCAACCATACCTGGAGCCTCTATCTTTTTCGCGCCTACCGCCTGCCTACGCTCAACGACTGGTATTGGTCGCCCGGCGGCAACCCGGAACTCGAGGCAGAAACGAGTTGGGGCGCCAGCCTGGGCTGGCACTACCGCCGCCCGGCATCCATCTGGCAGACCGCCCGGCTCGAACTTTTTCACCGCATGACCGACGACTGGATCATCTGGCTACCGGCCGGAAGCATCTGGACCCCGGAAAACCTGCGGCAGGTATGGAGCCGGGGACTGGAGGCAGGTCTGACCTTCGGCCGGGAAACGACGCATTGGTCGTGGCAAAGCCAGTGGCGATATTCCCTGATCCTGGCCACCAACCGGCAAACCGAGCATCCGAACGACGCTTCGCTGCATAAACAACTGATCTACGTGCCCCGGCACCGGGCTCAAGCCGATCTGACATTGGGTTTCGGCCAATGGAGTTTGTCGGGAGCCGCCGGGGCGACCGGACGCGTCTACACCCTCAACGACCATTCCGCACACCTGCCGCCAACGCTGCTGTTCGACCTCGACCTGCAGTACCGGCAAAAGCGGGGAAAGCTCCAGGGACAATTCTACCTGCAATTGTTCAATCTGTTTGACCAACATTTCCAAACTGTAGCCGGCTATCCCTTGCCCGGCCGACATTTTCGGCTCGGCTGGCATTGGCAGATCCGGTAGGGCCTACGCGGCCTTTCATCAAATCACACAAGTATGCAACGATTTCCCTTCTGGCTCATCGCCTTTCCGCTTTCACTCTTCGCACTCGCCTCCTGCGACAAGGAGGACGCGCCCGTACCGCCGGTGACCGCACAATTTCAACCCGGCAAAGGTGTGTTCGTTACCAACGAGGGCACCTTTGGGGCCGGCAACGCCGAGATCGGCTATTATGACTTTGACCAGTTGGCCTACGCCGGTGGGCTGTTCCAGCAGATCAACGGCCGGCCGCTGGGCGACGTGGCCCAGAGCATGACCCTGATCGGCGACGAGGGCTTCATTGTAGTCAACAACGCTTCGACGATCGAGATCGTCGATCTGTCCGACCTCTCTTCCAGCGGTCAAATGGGCTTCCCTTCTCCTCGCTACCTGCTTCCGATCGACGATCAGAAGGCCTACGTGACCGACCTGTCGGCCTCGGCCATCTTCGTGGTCGACCTCGAAGCCAGGGAGGCTTCGTCGACGATCCCGACCCAGGGCTGGACGGAAGAAATGGTGCGCATCGGCGACGAGGTGTTCGTCAGTCAACGCTTCACCGAATGGGTCTATGTGATCGACACCCAATCCGATCAGATCACCGATAGCATCCAGCTGAAGATCGATCCCAGCGCTCTGGCGGTCGACCAGGAACAGAAGCTTTGGGTCTTCTGCGGTACCGACTACAACACCTTTGAACCGGGATCGCTATACCGGATCGACCCCGCCAGCAGGCAGATCCTGAAGGAATATCCCTTCGACGATCTCGACATAGGCGTCTGGCCGCGGCTCAAGACCACTCCGGCAGGCGACAGCCTCTACGTGAACATGGGGGATCTGCTCAAAATGCCCATCGACGCCGCCGAACTTCCCGCTCCCTGGGTCGAAGCCGGCGGCCGGATGTTCTACGGCATGGAGGTCGACCCTATGACCGGCTGGGTGTACGTAGGCGATGCCATTGACTTTCAACAGCGCGGCCAGGTGTACATCTACCGGCCCGACGGCTCGCTGGTGCAGTCCTTCCAGGCCGGAGTGAGCCCGAACGGCTTCTGGTTCTACTAGCGGACGGAAGGCTTAAAGCCTTCCGTCCGCTAGTTTCAATAAAATCTATCCGGCATTTCTTGAAAACGCGTTGCAGAATCCATTATCTTGATAGGAGTAATCCTTCCCGATAACCCGCAAAACTGGAGCCTATGCGACACTTCGCCTCCCACACTGCTGCCTTACTTTCTTTGCTCCTCCTGCCCTTCTGGGCCTACAGCCAATGGGTCGGCTTTACCGATGCAAGCTCGGATTGGCTGTCGGTCGGCGCCGACGACCAGGAGAAAGATATCGCCGTGGCCGATTTCAACAACGATGGCTGGCAAGACGTGGTGGTCGTTCGCAAGAACCCCTTCTCCAATCCGGGCGGACAAGCCGACCTGCTGCTCATCAACACCGGTTCGACGTTGGAAGACATGACTGCCATTTACGCTCCGGAGTTTCTGAGCAATCCATCCGACAGCCGCGACGTGTTCGCCGGCGACCTCGACAACGATGGCTGGACCGATCTGGTATTGGCCAACACCTTCGAGGATCAGCCGATTTTCTACCACAATCTCGGCGACGACGGCAACGGCGACTGGCAGGGCTTCGCAGATGTGAGCGACGATCGCTTCCCTTTGCCATTGGGCATCTTTCCGTTACAATTCTGCGCCGTGTGGGGTGGCGATGTGACGGGCGACGGCTTCCTCGACCTCTATTTCAGCAATTACAATCCGGGAGGGTTGTGCGAAGACGTGCTCCTGATCAACGACGGGACCGGCCATTTTACCGATGAAAGCGCAGCTCGTCTGGGCAACCTGCGCAATTCGGCTTTCGGCACCTCGGTAGAGATCCACGACATGGACGCCGACGGCGATCAGGATATCGTTAAGATCTCGACCCTGTTTGGCGTGCCGCCATGGAACGACAACGGCGTGTATATCCTTTTCAACGAGGGCGACGGAAACTTCAGCAACTGGATGATGGTGCCGAGTTCGGCCCCTTACATGTTCACCGTCGGCGATTTCAACCGCGACGGGCTAAATGACCTCTATGTGGTCGACGACAGCCAGGATTACCTCAATATTGCCACGACCGTTACCCCCGACCAAAGCATCACCTACAGCACGATCGGCGCCAGCGATCCGCGCAGCACGGGCTTCGGTGGCAACTGCAAGCTGGCCGATATCGACAACGACGGCGACCTCGATCTGGGTCTGGCCGATGTCGACGTCGATATTCCGCCCTGTGAAAGCGGCGCCAGCCTACGCAAATTCACCATGTCGCGCAACGACGGCGGCACTTTATCGGCGCCCTACGGTAACACTTACCATCCCTGGAACGAATCGACCTTCGACTTCGGCTGGATCGATCTGAACAACGATTGTTATCCCGATCTCTTGCTCGGGCGCTGCAACGGCTACGAAGTGTTCCTCAACGACGGCAATACCGAATACGATTGGCTGGACCTGGGTGGAGAAACGACGCTCTGCCCCGGCGAAGAGCTGACGGTCGATGCCGGGCACGGCTTCTCCGCCTATGAATGGAGCGATGGGTCGAACGAGCAGATCCGCACCTTTACCGAGGGTGGCGAATACTGTGTGACGCTGACCAATGGCCTGGGCTGTACCGACGTCGAGTGCCTCACCATTCTGCAAGGCACCTTGCAGTTGAGCGTCGACTTTCCTCCTTCCTTCTGTGAAGGTGAGACCGTCACCATGGAGGCCACGCCCGGATTTGCCGCCTACCTGTGGTCGACCGGCGAGACCACTGCGAGTATAGAGATTGCGGAAGGCGGAACCTACTGCGTGACCGTGGTCGACGAATTCGGTTGCGAGTTCGAAAGCTGTCAGACGGTGATCCTGTATCCCGTTTCGCAAACCACCCTCGAGGCAGACCTGTGTTTCGGCGGATCGGTAGTGGTAGGAGGAGCAGCCTACTCGGAAACCGGCGTCTACGAGATCGCGCTCACCGATCTCAACGGCTGCGACAGCCTGATCACTCTCGATCTGTCGGTCAGCCCGGAGATCATCGTTATCGACGTGGTGATCGTGGACGACAATGGCTCCAATACCGGAAGCATCATCCCCAACATCGGTGGGCAGGATCCTTTCCACTTTCTCTGGAGCACCGGCGATACTTTGCCTACGATCAGCGGCCTGGCAGCGGGCGACTACGAGCTCGAGATCACCGACGCCAACGGCTGTATGGCTTCCTTTACCTTTACTGTCGATTTTTCAACTGCGGTCAAAACCCTGGCCGACTATCCCGTTTCGATCCTCGCGGCGCCAAACCCCTTCCGCGGATCGACTAACATCGACCTCCTCGGAGCAGGGTCCGGCCCCAAAACACTGCAACTGTACGACGCGAGAGGACAGATCGTCTACCGTACGATCATGGAAGGCAATAGCCTGGCGCTGGAGGAGTCGCTTCCTGCCGGTTGGTACCTATTGACAGTCAGTAGGAGAGGTAAGGTGGTGGGAGTAGGCAGGATCATGAAGCAGTGAGGCCATTGCCGACGGTCAAAGATGCGCTCGCACCATCCAGGCCATCTTTTCGTGAATTTCCATCAGTCCGGTCAGGAAATCGCTCGTGCCGGCATCGCCTAACTCCATGGCCGTTTCCAGATCGACGCGCAGGCTGCGCACGATCAGTTCGTGATCGGCCAGGAGTTGCTTCAGCATGGCCTGCGCATTGCCATCGAGATGTCCGCTTTCCTGCAGTCGGGCCTGTTCGAGGTACCCGGACATCGCCCCCGGCGCAAAATGGCCGAGGCTACGGATGCGTTCGGCGATCTCGTCGATCTGCAAGGCGACTTCGGTATATTGTTCCTGAAAAAAAGCGTGCAGCGGCTGAAAATACGGTCCGGTCACATTCCAGTGATAGTTGCGGAGCTTGACGTACAGCACGTGCTCATCGGCCAGCAGGCGCGACAGGTTCTTGACGATCGTAAAGCGGCCGCTTTCTTCGATGCCGATCTGGATGTCGGCGGCAGAAGAGGGAACTGTTTTGGTTTGCATGTTGACAGGCTTTTGGTTGGAAAAAGCAGATGCTCGAAACGAAGTGGTTTGAGCATAACAAAATAAAACAGTTGCCGAGAGGTTTGGTTGTTGGATCCCGGGGTTTGGATGCCGGTGGATGAGCGGCCGGATGGCTTGGAGCGATCCGGCCGCCGGCGCCTATTTGTTCTGTACTTTGGCCCAGGTGTCTTTGAGGGTCGCAGTGCGATTGAAAACCAGTCTGCCGGCTTGGCTTTCGAGATCAGTCGCGAAATAGCCCTTGCGCAGGAACTGGAACTGCTCGCCGGGCTGTGCGTCGGCGAGGCTCGGTTCGACGTATGCTTTCGGGATCACGCCCAAGGAGTCGTGATTAAAGAACTCGATGAATTCGCGCCCTTCGTGCGCCGTGGGCGACGGATCGGTAAACAACCGATCGTACACGCGCACTTCAGCTTCCAGCGCATGCGCAGCCGACACCCAATGCAGGGTGCCTTTAGCCTTGATGCCCGAGGTATCGGCGCCGCTACGGCTATCGGGATAGTAAGTACAATGGATCTCCGTGAGCTCTCCGGCTTCGTCCTTGACAAAGTCGTCGCAGCGAATAATATAGGCGCTCTTCAGGCGCACGTCGCGGCCCGGGCCGAGCCGGAAGAACTTCTTCGGCGGGTCTTCCATAAAATCCTCGCGCTCGATGTAGAGTTCCCGGGAGAAGGGCACGAGGCGATTACCGGCCTGTTCGTCTTCCGGATTGTTCTCCACTTCGACTTCCTCTACCTGATCTTCCGGGTAGTTGGTGATAAGCAGTTTGACGGGATCGAGCACGCCCATGACCCGTTTGGAAGTGCGGTTGAGCTCATCGCGCACACAAGACTCCAGCAGTTCGAACTCGATCACATTGTCGCGTTTGGCCACACCGGCCTTATCGCAGAAAGTGCGAATGGCCGCCGGCGGATAACCCCGCCGACGCATGCCCGAAAGGGTCGGCATGCGCGGATCGTCCCAACCCGACACAAACTTCTCGTTGACCAGTTGCAACAGGCGTCGTTTGCTGGTGATCATGTACGCCACATTCATCCGTGCAAACTCGATCTGCCTCGAGGGGAAGATCTCCAGTTTTTCGATCATCCAGTCGTAGAGCGGCCGGTGATGCCGGAATTCGAGCGAACACAGGGAGTGAGTGATGCCCTCGATCGAATCCGACTGTCCATGGGCGAAGTCGTACATCGGGTAGATGCACCACTCGTCGCCCGTGCGGTGATGGTGCGCGTGCTTGATCCGGTACAGCACCGGATCGCGTAGCCACATATTGGGCGACGACATGTCGATACGGGCCCGCAGAACGCGCGAGCCATCGGGATACTCCCCGTTCTTCATGCGCTCGAACAGGTCGAGGTTCTCCTCGACGCTACGGGCGCGATAAGGGCTATCGGTACCTGCTTCGGTGGGCGTACCTTTCATTTGCGCGATCTGTTCCGGGGTAGAGTCGTCGACATAGGCCAGGCCCTTGCGGATCAGGTCGAGCGCGAATTCATACAATTGTCCGAAGTAATCGGAGGCGTAAAACTCCCGATCCTCCCAATCGAAGCCGAGCCAATGGATGTCATGGCGAATGGCGTCGACATATTCGGTATCCTCCGTCACCGGATTGGTGTCGTCGAAGCGCAGGTTGGTCTTTCCGCCATACTTGGCGGCCGTTTCGAAATTGATGCAAATGGCCTTTGCATGGCCGATATGCAGGTATCCGTTGGGCTCCGGAGGGAAGCGCGTATGCACGCGTCCGCCATGCTTGCCGTTCTTGATATCTTCCTCGATGATCTGTTCGATGAAGTTTAGCGATTCTTTCGGTTCTGTCGTCATGATCTGCTGCTTGGTATGCGTTTACTTGAGGCGCAAAGATAGGGTTTTTGGATGTTGGATGTTGTCTTTGCCCGCCGTCCCGACTTAGTCGGGATAGCGGAGGCGGGGATGTTGGTAACAAACAAGTGCGGGGCGGTCCGGGTTCCCGGATCGCCCCGCAAAGAGCAACAGTTTGTAGGTTTACTGTACTTTAAACACGTC
>JAGQXA010000379.1 GCA_020436865.1 Saprospiraceae bacterium
AGAAGACTGCGGCCAGCAACACGAAGATCGACCCATAGATGAAGGGATTGAACAGGATAGCCAAATGGTAGACGGGAAAGAACAGGCAGCCTGCGAACACGGCCTGCGCCAACACGAACGATTGAACGGTCAGGTGCTCCGCCAGGTTGTAGCGGGGGAAGAACAGGCGTGAGGGAAGGGCGAAGAACAGCACGTTCAGGATCCAGAAGAACTTGATGTTGCTGCGCAGGAACTTCCCGTACTCGTACCCGAACTGATAGGTTTCCAGGTTGCGGATGTCGGCGCCGAGGTCGATTGCGATGCTGTTCCGAAAGTAGTGATCCAGCAAGAGGTAGAGGCTGATGGCCAGCAGCAGATACTGCGCCGGCGGGAACACTCCCGCTCGTTTTCCGGCGAGGTAGTCCGACACGGTGCGGCGCGGCGCCAGCGTGAGCTGCTTCCAATTGAAGAGCAGGCCGCGGTCGGCATTGGTCAGGCTTTGGAAGAATTGCGCCAGGATGCCCGGGAGGGTCAGTCGCCCGACCCCGGCCTTTTGCCCGCATTCCGGACAAAAGGAGCCGGCGTACTCCGTTTGGCAGTTGAGACATTTCATGTGGATCAGGGGTTGAATGGTTTCGCAATGATAATACTTCTGGTTGAAAAGGTGATAGAGGGTTGCAAAGGTTACAGAGGTGGCAAAGGGAGAAAGGGAGGGGCGGCTGACAGAAATCACCTTTTGACCGTAACAAATATCACTGCAATTCCGAAAGGCTTTACCGAGATTGAACTTTGACGAAGCCCACCTTTGCATGTCCTGCCGAGATTTTTAAACTAACCGATCCAATCATGAAAAAGCCATTTGCAATATTGCTATTGCCGGTGTTCTTGCTGTTGGGCGGTTTGCAATCCGTTCAGGCACAAACTGAAAAGGAGCTGCTCGCCCAACTCGAAGAAGCCGACTACCAGGCCATCGAGGCCCTGGTACTTTACCCCGAACCGACCCGTCAGGCCATTTTGGAGGCCTGTCTGCACCCCGAGGCCCTGATCAAACTGGAGAGTTTGCAGGAGAGTTCCAGCAAGTCGTTCCAGGAACTGCTGTCTGCTTACCCGCAGACGACCCAGGAAATGATCTGGGACCTCACCCGCTATCCCGACCTCCTTCCGCTGTTGATCAAGGAAGGCGCCGCCGCGGAAACCGAGCTGCGCAACCTGCTGGGCGAATACCCTGAAGAGGTGCGCAATCGGGCCCTGCGCGCCCAGGCCGATCACTACTGGCTGCTGGTGGAAGTCGACCGCCTGCAACGCTCGGCCGACGCGGCCTTCAGTTCGCTGCTGCTGCAGTACGATCCCAAAACGCGCGACGCTCTGCGCGAACTGGTGGCCTTACCGGAAGTGCTGAGCATCCTGACCGACAACATCCGGCTGACGATCCTGGTCGGCGACGCCTACCGGCAAGATCCGGCCTGGGTGTGGCGAAAAGCCGATAGTCTGCACCTCGAAGTAGCCCGCCAGAATGCGGAAGAACTGGAAGACTGGAAAGCGAGTCTGACCAGCGATCCAACTGTTCAGGAAGAATTGCGCACGAGCGCCGAAGCCTATGCCAGCGAGTACGGCTACGACGATCAGTACTACGACTACGACGACGCCTACTACGATGAAGCTACGGCCGACTATGTCGTGCATCAACACTATTACTACTACTACCCCTACTGGTTCGGCTATCCGTACTGGTATGACTACCCGCGCTGGAGGCCCTTCCCGGTCTGGTATGAGTGGGGATTCTACTTCGGTCCGGGCAACACCGTCGTAGTGATCGGGTTCCCGTCGTATCACTTTACGCATTGGTATTTCTACCATCCACATCACCACTACCGGTATCCACACCTGTCGGCCCGCTTTGTAGATCACTACTACGGACATCGGCATTCGGGCAGCAGCATCACCACCACGGTAACGGTATGGCGCAAAGACAATCGCGAGGTGATTACCGACGAATGGCTGGCCGACCGCAACCACCGGGTGGAGCGCTTGCGCGAATACGGGCAGTTTGAGACGGAGCGCGAACGCTACAACGAACGCAATCCGACGAAACAGCTCAGCCAACGCGCCTATCTCGACAAGCACCCCAAACAGTACGCCGATCTGAACCGGGCCAACCAAGAACGCCGGACCACGGAACCCGGGCGCGTGATCGTTCCCCGCACCGAGCGACCGCCGGCGCAGCCCGACAAGCAACGCGAACCGGTAGTTCGTCCACCCGAACGTGAGCGCCAACCGACTGTGCGCCCTACTGACCGGCAGGTCGACCCTCGCAAGGATCAGCCACAGGATCGCGTGAGCCCGCCCACCCGGAAAGACGATCCTCCGCGCATCGACCGCGAAGTGGAAAGAGGGAAGGACTATCACCGCAACACCTGGGAGAAAGCCCGCCAGGAGCAGCCGCGGGTAAGTCCACCTACGCAGAAGCGCCCTACGACTACCACGCCGCCCAGATCGAAGACGAACCCGCCGAAGGAGAAAAAGCGGAAGGATTGAAAGCGCTCCCGGCCTAAGTGATCCGATCAGTATACTGATCGGATCACTTAATTCGAAAATTTCGGGCAGACCACCACTGACAGTTTGCGCGAAATCTGGACAGGCAGTTTTGGAGAAAAGAAATAAATTTGAATAAAAAGCGACTGATTGTCATGGCTTTAAGCGAAGAGCGGCCGTCGAATTTTCGACGGCCGCTCTTCGCTATGGCGATCTTTTTTGCCTCACTTCGCTGGGCAAGAGCCCGAAAAAGTCGCTGAAGCATTTCGAGAAGTAGGCCAGGCTGTTAAATCCCACCCGAAAGGCTACTTCGGAGGCGTTGCCGGCCCCTTTTTCCAGCAATTCCCGGGCACGCTGCAGGCGCATCTCGCGGATCAGTTCGTTCGGGCTCTTGCCGGTAAGCGCCTTCAGTTTGCGGTGCAGCTGACTGCGACTCATGCTGGCCGCCTGGGCGAGTTCGACCACGCTGAAGCTCTCCTCATCGAGGTTCTGTTCGATTGCCTGCAGGACGCCATGCAGAAACTGCTCGTCCAGTGAAGTGACGGCCACTTCGGAAGGTTTGAAAACGCGTTCGCCGCTGAATTTCTTTTGCAGCCTCTCTTGCCGTTCGATCAACGCCCGGATGCGTACGATCAGTTCACGCGTCTCAAAGGGCTTGGCCAGGTAGGCGTCGGCGCCGGTTTCCAGACCCAGCAGTTTGTCTTCCTGCTCGGCCTTGGCCGTGAGCATCACGATGGGGATGTGGCTAGAGAGCGGATTTTCGCGCACTTCCCGGCACAATTCCACGCCGTCCATTTCGGGCATCATCAGGTCGGTGACGATCACGTCGGGCAAACGTTCCTGCGCCAGGGAAAGGCCCTCGCGGCCGTTTATAGCTTCCATGACCTGGAAATCACCGGCCAGCTGTTCGCGCACGTAATTTCGCAGATCGTCGTTGTCTTCGACGACGAGTACGACGTGCCGCTGATCTGCCGGCTTTTGATCTTCTTTGGCAGGCGCCAGCGGCTTTGGCGCCTGCCGGCTGGGGAGTTCGTGCAGAACAGGTTCTGTCGCCTGCTCGACGGCCGGATAAGCATTGCTCGAAATGGGTAGGGTTATGGAAAAAGAGGAACCCTCGTTTTCCCGGCTGCTCAGCTCGATCCGGCCGTGGTGCAATTCGACGAGCTCCTTGGTCAGCGCCAGTCCGATCCCGGTGCCGAAGGTCGATTGTTCGCTCCGGCGGATGCGGTAAAAGCGGTCGAAAATATGGGCCGCCTGATCGGGGGGTATCCCGATCCCATTGTCGGCGACGCTGATCTCCACATCATTGCCGTCGGTAGCAACCTTCAGTTCCAGCTGGATCCAGCCCCCGTCGTGCGTGTATTTGAAGGCATTGGAGAGCAGGTTGTTCAGGATCTTTTCCAGCACCACCGGGTCGAACCAGGCAGGGAGCGGTTGTTCACTCACGGCGACCCGGTAGTCGATCTGCTTGCGCCGAGCGAGGCTTTCAAAGGCAAATCCGATCGAGCGGGTAAAGCGGGTCAAATCGCCCTCGTTCACCTGAAGCCGGGTATTGCCGCTCTCCAGTTTCGACAGGTCGAGCAGATCGTTGACGAGCGTCAGCAGGCGCCCGGCGTTGCGCCGGATGATGCGCAGGTATTTCTGGCGGTCACCTTTCAGGCTTCCCTCGAGCATTTGCTCGACCGGACTGATGATCAGGCTCAGGGGCGTACGAAATTCGTGGCTGATGTTGGCAAAGAAAGTGGACTTAAGCCGGTCCATTTCCCGGAGTTTTTCCGCCTCGTTGTGTTGGAGCTGCAACGCCAATTCGGCTTCTTTCTTCCGGAGCCGGTCGCGTTGACGCAGGTACAGCAGGGTCCCACCGACCAGAAGTATGGCCAGGATAGCAGCGATCAGTAGATTTTTCTGCCGGTTGGATTGCCGGGCAAGTTCGAGTTCCTTCCTGGCTAGCGCTTTTTCACTTTCCTCGTGTCGGTATTTGTTTTCCAGGGCCGCCATTTCTTCGAAGCGATCCTGCTCGGCGATGGTATCTTTCAGAGCACTGTGGAGCTGAAAATACTCATACGCGTTGCGGTAATTGCCCAAGCCGGCCGCCGCTTCGGCAAGCACGCCATAGGCCGACTTGCGCAGGGTCTGCGAGGTGGTGGCCTCGGCATGAGGTAAGGCCCGCAGCGCCTGGGCCTTGGCTTCGGCAAACCGGCCCAGCGTATTGTACACCCGACCCAGATTGTTGTAGACATTGGCCAGAAAATAGTCGTTGCCGAGCTGCTGGAGAGGCTCTACGGCTTCGGAAAAATAGGCCAGGGCCAGCTCAGGTTTTCCCCAGTCCAGATACGTGTAGCCGATGTTGTTCAAGGCCAATCCGATCCCGGTGAGGCTTTCGTACTTCCGACTGATCGCCAGATCCTTTTGCAGGTATTCCAGGCTTTTTTCAAAGTCGCCCATGTCGGAGTAGATGTTGCCCAAAAAGGAGTACGAGTACGACAGCTTTTTCTCATCGCCTAGTCTTTGCCGGATGTCGAGGGCGAGAAAGGCATACTTTAAGGCTTCATCCAGTTGGTCGGTGTTGTGGTACAACTCGCCGACCAGACTGTATACTCTTGCCATTTCCAGCGAATCTTTCAGCATTTGGGCGATGGAAAGGCTGCGCAGGTAGTGGTCCATCGCCTCGCTGCTCCGGTCTTGTTCCGAATAACACTGACCCAGTTGCCGAAGCGTATAGCCCATGCGCATAGTGTCGCCTAATTTTTCGAAGGCCAGAAAAGAAGCCTCGTAAGCCTCGATGGCTTGCGGATATTCACTGACCATGCGGTGGTAGTCCGCCAGGAGGTTCTGGCCGTAGGCCAGTTCCGACAGCAACTGGTGCCGTGGCGCTTCCTCGATGATCTCCTCGGCGAGCTGACGCATGCGTTCGGGCTCGCGGTTCATGAGTTCGAAGGCCAGGTCGTACTTCAGGTTCAGGAGCGTTTTCGGGTCGGTTTCGGTCAGTAACTCCCGCTCGATGCTGTCGACCAGACTTTGCTGGGCCTGAGCCCAAAAGAATCCTCCTATCAATGCGATCGTCAAGTAGAACCGGATCATCTTAACTGCTTGTTTTTTTGCTTTGCCCAAATTAAGAATTATTCCAGGTTTGAAAGTGTACGTCAATAGCCCTAAATTGGGATGTATGGATTATGTGACCCCCGGCCGGTCGCTGCGTTTCAAGATCAATAGCCAATATCACCTGTATGAAATTTTACCTTCTCCCCCTGTTGTCCCTCTGTCTCTGGGGGATGACCTCTTCTCTTTCCGCTCAGAATACCGACCAAGCCGCGATCAAGGCCATGGTCGAAAACTACAAACAGGATCAGCGGGGCCCCTACAAGGATATCCGGTGGTTTTGTAAGGACGGTACCACGCGCCAGGCTAAAGATCCCTGCCCCGACCCACCGGGCGGAGTACAGCGCGCCCGTTACAAGGACGAGGTGACTAATCTCGCCAAGAAGGAACACCTTTTCCTGGGGCAGATCCTGGCCACTACCCCATCGGCCGATTTCTGGGACGCCGACCACCGCCAATCGCGCCTGAAGCAGTACCAGCTTGAAAAATTCCTCCGCGCGAACGACGACGGTTGGATACTCCGCAAGGCGCAGTTCTACCGGGGCGCCATCCAGGCCGAAGACGAAGAGGCCTGGGGGATCGAGTTCTTCCAGTGGTTGCTAGCCAAAGACGATCTGCTGCAACAGCATTTTTTCTTGATCCGGCAAGCGGCTCGCGACATCCCTCATCAGGGCGATAATAGCAAGACCCAGTCGGTCCGCGCCGTTTCCAAGGCTATTTCCGATGAATATCTGCCTTTCATGGACCTGCGGATCAAGATCCACGGACAACCGGATGCCGGCGACATCCAGAAGGTCCGCGCTTTCCGCGACCAGCACCGGGCCAAGCTTTCAGGTCCTTTGCTGCAGAAGTTCGACCAACTGCTGACCGACATGGAGATCGTCTACCAACCGGTCAGCCTGCGCTCGCTGGAGCGTTACCTCAAACCTCTGCCCAAGGATTCCGAACTGCGCCAGGCCATCGCCGATTTTATCGACAGCAACGCTGAACTGCCGGAGGGCTGCGACCGGCAGATCGCTATTTCCGACCTCCTCTACGAGATCCGCCGGCAGATCCTCACGGTCAAAAAACCCTCGGCCCGCCTGGCCCTGATCGATCTCTCCAACCAATTGGAAGAGATCCTATTCAAAGACATGGCCGCCTGGCCGGCGCCGACGCTGGACCTCCTGCTCGACAAGGTCTACTACCTCAGCCAGGCGGCCGCAGGCGCCGGCTTTCTGGAAACATGGGAGTGGGAGCGCATTCAGTGGAATATGTGGCCCTTTGCCGAAGCGGAGGTCGAGCTGATCCGCCTCAACCGCTATCTCGACCGGGCCCGAAGCGTGGTCGAGTGGGGCGCCGGATCGACGCGCGGCGCCTATGAGCATACCGTCGATCTATTCGCCGGGTTCGAACCCCTGGCCTACGGTTTTCTCGACGACCGCATCCGGGGTTCCGTGCTGTTGCCGCTGGGGCAGGCCGTCAGCCGGCTCGGCGACTTCCTGGCGCAGCAGGCCAATCTGTCCAATAAAGTACTGGATATTGACAACCAGAGCCATATTCGCGGCGTAAACCCCGGTTACGCCAAGGGGCAACTGGTCGTCACCGATTCGCCCGACGAAGTGGAGGTTTCGAACGACAAGATCTACGTCTTCAGCCGCCCGCCCTCCGATCTGAAACCGGTCGCGGGCATTGCCACCGTAACCGAGGGCAATGTGGTGTCGCACGTGCAACTACTGGCCCGGAACCTGGGCATTCCCAATGCCGTCGTTTCCAATCAAAACCTGGAAGCGCTGAAAAAGTATTCGGGTCGCGAGGTGTTCTACGCCGTCTCCAACCGCGGAACGGTGATCATGAAACTGGCTGACCAGATGAGCGCCGAGGAGAAGAAACTCTTCGAGGTGAAGAAACGCAACGAGAACAAGGTCAGCGTGCCGGTCGACAAGATCGTGCTAAGCCAGACCAGCGTGCTCAACATGCGCGAGGTCAAAGCCACGGATTCGGGTAAGTTGTGCGGCCCCAAGGCAGCCAACCTGGGGCAGTTGAAGCAAATGTTTCCGGAGCATGTGGTCGAGGGGCTCGTCATCCCCTTCGGGATCTTCCGAAAGCATCTCGACCAACCGATGCCCGGGCAGAGCGGCTCCTATTGGGAGTATCTGAATGCCGCTTTCGCGAAAGCGAAAACCATGTCCGATGCCGCCGCGGAAACCTATCTGCTGCAGGAGTTGGAGGTGCTGCGCACGGCCATCAAGGAGATCCCGCTCCAGCCGGATTTTCTGGCGGAGTTGAAAGAGAAGTTCCGCTCTGCTTTCGGGCAGGAACTGGGCAAGGTGCCGGTGTTCCTGCGCAGCGACACCAACATGGAGGACCTCAAGGAATTTACCGGCGCCGGGCTGAACCTGACCCTCTTCAACGTCGTCGATGCCGACCGCATTCTGCAGGGGATCAAAGACGTCTGGGCCTCGCCCTATACCGAACGCAGTTACAAATGGCGGCAGCGCTATTTGCTGAACCCGGAGAACGTCTTCCCCTCCATCCTGATCATCCCGAGCGTCGACGTCGATTATTCGGGCGTGCTGATCACCAAGGGCATTGCCACGGGCGATCCCAAAGACCTGACGATCGCCTTCAGCCGGGGCGCCGGCGGAGCGGTCGACGGGCAGGCGGCAGAATCCTACCTGCTTTTCCCCTGGGGAGGCAGCTATCTGATCTCGCCCGCCCGCGAGCCGTTCTACAATCGCCTGCCGGCGACCGGCGGAACCAAGAAAATGCCGGCGACCTTCGAATCGCCCATTCTCAACGACGACAACATCGCCGCCATTCGGACCCTGGCCGCTGAAGTGCGCGAGAAACTGCCCAAAGCGCCCGGCATTGAAACCCAGGGCCCTTTCGACGTCGAACTGGGTTTCAAAGACGATCAGTTGTGGCTCTTCCAGGTGCGGCCTTTCGTCGAGAACAAGAACGCGGTCACTTCGACCTACCTCGAGTCGATCACCCCGCAGATACCCGGTCAAAAAAAGATCGCCATTCAATCGCCTCTCTAAACGACTATCATGAAGTATAAAGCACATTTTCTGATCCTCCTGTTCATCGCCGGTTTCTGGACCGAACTGGCGGCTTATCCCGTCGATGGCTACCTGCTGACCGGCATTCGCCGGCTGGCCCGCCTGCAACTGGTCTTGAGCGGAGAGATCCAGGATAAACCCTTGCCCAAAGGAGCGCAGAAGTCGATCGACGACATCGAGCTGCATCTGCTGGGTCCGCGCGGCGATAGCTTGCGCGAGTTGCCTACCCCCGATCCCGAGCTGCAGAAGAAGCTGAATGCCCTGTTTCCCAACCTGAGCGAAAGCTACTCGATCACCCTGCTCGATATTTCGCCGAACAAGCCGGTCCGCTATGCGGCCCGCAAGGAAACGCGCGGTTTTCAGCCGGGCAGCGTCGGTAAGCTGACGATCGTAGCCGGGCTCTTTTGCGAGTTGGAGAACCTCTACCCCGACTCCTTCGAACTGCGCCGTGACCTGCTGAAAAAGAAATTCGTCAAGGCCGGTCCGTGGTGTATCACCAACGAGCATACGGTACCGTTCTACGATCCCGAAACGAAGAAATTCTTCAAGCGGGTCGTACAGCCGCAAGACGTCTTTTCCCTCTATGAGTGGGTCGACCACATGCTGTCGGTCAGCTCGAACGCGGCGGCCAGCATCGTGTGGCGAGAGGTTATGCTGATGCGCTACTACGGCGAAGAGTATCCGGAGCTGACGGAAGAAGAGGCGGTCGCCTTTTTCAAAAACACCCCCAAGCCGCAGCTGACGGAAATTGCCATGTCGGTCGTCAACGACCCCTTGCGCGAGCTCGGGATAACGGAAGAGGAGTGGAAGCTGGGAAGTTTGTTCACCAGCGAAGGCAAAAAGATGGTGCCGGGCACCGGCGGCAGTTCCGCCAGTCCGGCCGGCCTGATGAAATACCTGATTGCCATGGAGCGCGGTCAGATCGTCGACCCGGCCTCCAGTCTGGAGATCAAGCGATTGATGTACATGACGGCCACCCGCATCCGCTACGCGGCCTCGCCCGCCCTGGCCGAGGCGGCGGTGTATTTCAAATCGGGCAGTTTGTACAAGTGCAGGCCGGAAGAGGGCTATACCTGTAAGAAATATGCCGGCAACGTCGAGAACTACATGAACTCCGTGGCCATCGTCGAGCAGCCCGACAGCACGGTGTACATGGTCGCGCTCATGTCGAACGTGCTACGCAAGAATTCCAACATCGACCACAACGGATTGGCCTCGCAGATCGATCGCCTGGTACGGAAGTAGGGAGGTGGGAGAATGACTTTCGAACCTGAAGGAAGCGACCGGAAATCTTGGAGTTGCTAACCGGTTATGCCAACCCCTCGGCCGCTTTGGCGGCAAAGGTGCGCACCTTCACGTTTTCGCTTTGCAGGCATTTATCGATCAGCGGTTTGAAGCGGGCGTCCTTCAACTGGCCGATCAGGTGGAGCACGGCCAGTTTGATCCGAAGGTCTTTGCCGTTCAGAAGCATGGCGTAGCACTCTAGTTCGCCCGGAATGCGCAAATTGAGGTTTCGGATGGCCTCGTCGGACACGGCATCCAGCATGGCCGTTTCCACGATGGGAATGAGCACCCGTTTGAGGTTGGGTTCCAACAGGTTGTCGAGATACTCGATCGCGTTCGAGCGCAGGTCGGGCTTGTTGCTTTGCAGGCTCCGGTAGATGTTGCGGATATCGTCGGGCGGGTATTTAAGTCCCAGCAGGCGGAAGATCCGCTCGAGGTTGCCGTCGAGCCGCCGTTCCAGCAGGTTGATCAGGCTCTGGCGAGCTTCCCGCTGTTCGTCGCGGCGATCGGCCGCCAGGGGTTCCATCCTCATCTGCGCGTAGAGGATCGACAAGGTGTCGAGAAACAGACGAGCCTCGTCGAGTATGCGCTGGAAAATGTGCTTCTTATTGAATTTCAGATGCGGGAAGTCGCGCTGGAGGCGATTGAGCGAACGTAGGGCTTCCAGACGCACGGTCACATCTTCGAAATCCATCAGTTCGAACAGGAAATCGACCGAACGCTGGGAATTGATCCGGTCTACAATAGCTGGGATGGCCCGGGCCATTTCCGGACTCGTTTCCGGTTTGTAGATCAGGGTAGCGAGCACTTCTACGATCTCCGGACCATAGCTGAGCAGGGCCGTTTGGGCGGACTGGCGATCGGGTTCGGCGCCAAGCAGCGCTATGAGGCGGCGCACAAATCGGGGGTTCGTTGTTTCGCCGGCGGCCAGAATGGCGGTTTTTCGCACCTCCGGGTGCCCGTCTTCCGAAAGGCATTCTTCGATAAAGGGGAAAAAGAGCGCCGCATGGCCGCGACCGGCCGCTTTGAGGATACTGACGATCTGGAACCGCCGCTGCTCTTCATCGGCGATCGTCGGGAGTTCTTCCACTTTTTTCAGAAGATGGTTGTTCAGATCAAAGGCGTTGCGCAGCAAGGGATTGTCGCGCGTTTCCACCGCCAGGCTCACCAGGGCGGCGCCGCTGACGCGATAGTCGGGGTCTTCCAGGTAGTGCTCCATCAGGGAGGCGATCTCCTCCTCCGGCGAATGGGCGATCAGGTATTCGAAAGCTTCTACTTTGACCCGCTGATCGGGATCGTTGACCATGGGGCGGACCTCCATGGATAGATCGGGCGTCCGGAAAAAGTACAGATTGCGCAGCGCCTCGGCCCGCACCTCGCCGGAGGGGTGGGCCAACAGCCGGTGGACGGGCTCGAAGAGGCGTTCGTCGTGAAGTTCGCGGACCTTCCGCAGTACCCACAAGATCTGTTTTTCGCTACCGCCGGTCAGCACCTTGGTGAGCCCGCCGAGGACCGATTCGCTGGACAAGTCGGGCATTTTTTGAACTTGTTCTTCCTTGGGCAGATCGATCCGGCTTCGGAACGAAAGCAGGTATTCCCGCCGGATCCGCACGGCGAGGTAGATCCAGAGCACGATCAGCCCGGCGATCATGACGCTGATGGCCCGGATGGAAAGGTCGAGTCCGCTCACCAGAAAGATAAGGATCAGGCCGCCGATGCCCGTAGCGATGCTGTCGACAAAGACGTCGATGAAGGTCTTTGTCTGGGTTTTGATCTCCGCCGGGATCGGCAGGGCCAGCAGTTCGACCGAGGCCTTGTTGATCGATTGTTTCAGACTGCCGTCGCTAACCTTGATCAGCACGGCGGCCCACAGGCTGGGAAAGAAGAACAAGAGAATAGCCCCGAAGAGAATGCCTCCCGGCAAAAAGAAGAGCGAGGTGCCGACCCCGAACACTCCCACGACCCGGCTGGTCAGAAACAACTGGACAAGTAGCGAAAGAAGGTTGAGGCTGGAAAACCAAAAGCCGAAAAAAGCGGTCAGTTCATCGGGGTCGGGGATGGCCTCCGCGGCGACGGCGCTAAACTGGTAGTCGACCAGTTTGGCCACGATCACGCTTACCCCGATGATGCTCGCCAGGAAGGTGAGATGGCGCGAGCGGCGCACCAGTTGGAACGGATGCTCTGAAAAACCCTGGAGTCTTTTTTTCTGCTGAAAGGGCGTTTGACGGTCGACGCTCTTTCTCCAGATCGATTGCGTGATCGGAATGCAACAGGAAAGCAGGGCGGCGCAAACGAAAAGCAGGTTTTCGCTGCCAATGGCTTCGGCGAGCAGGGTGGTCAGATAGCCGCCGAAGATGCCGCCGGCAATGGCGCCGGCGCCGATGAAGCCGAATAGCCGTTTGGCCTCGCGGCTGTTGAACACTACGTTGGCCAGGATCCAGAACTGCGAAGCTGAAAGCACGGCGAAGATCGACACCCAGATAAAAAAGAGGTACAATACCCAGCCTTCTAGAAAATTCAGTCGCAGGAGCGTGCCGAAAACAAGCAGGGTCAAGACCGATGAACCCAAGGTGCGTACGATGATCTTGTTGAGCGCGACGCGCGCGAGGATGCGCGAGTAGAAGGTGGTGACCACGGCGGCAAAGATCGCTACCAGCACAAAGACATTCGGTAGGTTCTCTACCCCAAATTTCGACAGGAACAGGCCATTGACGGCCGGTTTGACAATGAGCAGGGTGCAAATGATCAGGAAAATGTTGAGTTGCATCAGCGTAGCTCGCAAGAACTCGCCTTCGCGGATGTCGAAGGCCCTGCGCAACAACAACTTGAAAGCTTCACCGATCGCGGTCATGTTTTCCTGGATTCAACTTTGGGGCCCGCGACGAGATCGGGCCGGGGTTTTAGCGTTCGACTGACAGGACCTCCTCCACCGCTTCAACCAATTGCCGAAGGATCAGTTCACCCTGCGGGTCTTCGACCAAAGATACTAAAATGTACCGTCGTCCTTCCGGGCCCCACACCAGGATGGAATCGGAATGAAAATTTCGCCAGGAGCCCGATTTGCGATAGAGCTTGGCGTCGGGAGCGATCTTGTCGAGCGTGTTGACGAATTTGTGGTGCAACTCGGGCTCGCCCATGATCTGGAGCATCTGTTTGGAGCGCTCGTAACTGACCAGCTGGCCGTACACCAGCAGGTAATAGAACCGGCATACCTGCGATACGGTCGCTGCATGGCTCAGCCCCTTAAGCGGATCCGGATAGCGCTGCCCTTCGTGGGCGTATCGCTTGCCTACCCACAGGCCGCCTCCATACTGTTCGTCGTATAGCTCGTAGCGGGGATCGGTGAGTACGCTTTCGATCTTTTCGTAGCCCAGCCGGTCGATCATGCGGGTGGAGGCCTGGTTGTCGGAGCGGGCGATCATAAGTCGCAGGTCGGCCAGGATCTCTTTGGTTTCCTTCAACTCGCCCTTTTCGAGCGCATCCATGGCTGCCAGCAAGATGGCGATCTTCGGCAAGCTGGCGGCATACATCATGATGTTGCCGTTGATCCGGGCGAATTTGACGTTGCGAGGGTCGCGCAGATCGACCAGGCCCACCGCCATCTTGCGGGTGGTCACGAGGTCCTGCCAATGCGGGTTTTCGCTGATCTTCTCGTTAAGCTTGGTCTGCAAATTGAAATCCGCCAAATTGCGCAAGGGTTTGACGGAGCCGTACGGATAGGCAAAGGGAATCTCCTGGGCCGGGGCAAGAAGGGGCAGAAGCAGGAGGGTTACCAGAAAAGGCAATAGTTTCGATACCGTTAGATGCCGCATAGTTGGGCGAGCGTTTTTGGGAATGAAGGTAGGAAAACCCCTGTCGGCCGCAATCGGCCCGGTCCAGGGGGCTGAAAAAAACGTCTGCAAAGTTTCACAAATTTTGGGCTGATATGCCAGTTTATTTTGGGCTTCCGGAAAATTTTAACGAAGGATGCCCAGGTGGATGATCCGTCCGCCTTGCATATTGTTCGGATTGGTGCTCTTTCCGATCACAATTCCAGCTTCCGGCGCCCGGTATTCGGTGATCAGCTCGCCAAAAGGGTTTCGCAGCAGGCCGATCAACTCGCCGGCTTGCAACCGCTGCCGCAGTTCGACCGGCACTTCCAGAAGTCCGCCCGCATCGGTGTAGATCCAGTACGATCGTTGGCAGACGATCGCCGGCTGGGGCGGAGCCTGGGGCGAACCAGCAGTCAGCCCCAAGCCGGCGAGGAGATTCCGGATGCCCCAGACGCCGCGCCCGGTCATGTCGGACTGATACACCTGCGGATCGCCATACTCGATGGTGATCGCCGGGATGCCGTGCAAGACCGCTTCCGCGCGCATGGTGCGGGAGGCCGCCACGACCTGTCCGGCGGAGGGCATGCCCCGATCCTGCAGGATGATGTCGGCGTCTTGCCAATAAGCCATCCGGGCGATGGTGCTGTCGGTTAGGTCGGCCCGCACGTAAAGCGAGTTGATCCGCCCGAAACTAGCCGTGTGCAGGTCGACCAGGTAGTCGAAATGCCGGACGATCTTGTCGAAGGCCCAATACACGTATTGCTGGCTGTTGTTGCCGTTGGCCTTGCCGGGAAAATTGCGATTCAGGTCTTCTTCGTCGATGAAGCGCCGGACGTCCAACTGAAGGCTCACCGCGTTGAGGCCGGGCACGCCGACCACCGTTCCCTTCAGGCTTGCCGGATCGATCTGCCGGAACACTTCCTGGATGATCGGAATGCCGTTGAGTTCGTTGCCGTGGATGGCCGCCGTCAGGCCTACGACGGGCCCGTCCTCGACTCCCTTGGCCACCAGAACGGGAACCAGGATGGGCAGCGACTGACTGCCCGAGAGCAGATTGACCCAATATTTGCTGACCTGTCCGGCCGGAGCGCGCTCCAGTTCGAGTTGCGACAGGATGGGAATATCGGTTTGAGCCCGCAGGCCGAGCGAAACCGATAAAAGAAGGACACACCAGAAAATCCGGCGCATAGCGAGTTGATTATTTTGCGACCGATCCGGCCGCAGCTTGGTAAAGATCAAGGTTTTAAACATTTGAATGGTTCTATTGGAGGGGAAATTTTTTTTCGTATTTTTAAGACTCGAAGGTCTTAAAACAGGAGTACAGCCATGAAAATCCTCTCTAATGGAAGCGCATACGGCCTGAGAGCCTTACTCTATCTGGCGGCCAAGGGCGATACCCGGGAGTTCGTGAGTATCGGCGAAATCTCCGAACAGTTGGACATTTCCTTCCACTTTTTGACTAAAGTGCTGCAATCCCTTTCCCAAAAGGATATCCTCGTTTCCTATCGCGGACCCAACGGCGGCGTTGCGCTGGCCCGGGCCCCGGAAACGATCCGCCTGAGCGAGGTCGTGCTCATCCTGGAAGGGGAGGACTATTTCGAAAAATGCCTGTTGGGCTTGCCGGGCTGCGGCGATCAGGCGCCCTGTCCCATGCACTACCGCTGGAAACACTGGAAAGCTTCGATCCGATCGGAGTTCGAAAGTACCACCCTCGCCGATTTGAAAGAGCCCGAATTGCTCAAGCATCTGCGGTGGGCCACCTGAGGGTGTTTTTTTGGTTTGTTTTAAGATTTAATAGTCTGAAAACTGAATTTTTATCTCCCCCCTATCCAAATTGATCTCATTCACTAACAAATACTTTTCCCATGCGAACATTTACCAGACTTCTGACGGGAGGTTTCCTAGCCTGCTGTCTGCTGGCAGAACCGGTGGGTTCGGCCGCCCAGGAGTACCGCATGATCGACGGTACCATGAACAATCCAACCCACCCGGCCTGGGGTGCGGCCGGCATCTTACTGAGCACAGCCGCGACGGTAGGCTACGACGACGGCGTTTCGGCGCCGGCGGGCCCGGCCCGGCCCAACCCGCGCTTCATCAGCAATGCCCTCTTTTCCCAAAATACCCTGGCCGACGACCCTCGTGGGCTCAGCGCCTATACCTGGGCCTGGGGTCAGTTCATCGATCACGACATTACCCTGGTGGGCGATCACCCGACCGAGACCATGGATATTCCGGTGCCACCCTTCGACGCCTTCTTTGATCCGCTCGGCACGGGAGAGGTGGTGATCGGTATGCATCGCTCCGACTACGATCCTGCGACCGGAACCGGACCGGACAATCCGCGTCGGCACAAGAACGGCATCACGGCTTTCATCGACGCCTCGGCGGTGTACGGATCGGATCTGACGCGAGCAGGCTGGTTGCGTACGTTTTCCGGCGGAAAGCTGAAAATGTCGGCTGGCAATCTGCCTCCGTTCAATACCCTGACCGGCGAGTACGACGGCCCCGTGGATCCGGCCGCGCCGGAGATGGCCATGCCGATGCCATTCGTGCAGAAATGGTTTGTCGCCGGCGACCTGCGGGCCAACGAGAATCCGATGCTTCTGAGCTTGCACGCGCTCTTTATGCGCGAGCACAACCGCTTGTGCGATGAACTGGCCCTTGTTCATCCTGGCTGGAACGACGAGCAGCTCTACCAACAGGCCCGAAAACTGGTCGGCGCCATCATGCAGGCGATCGTGTATGAAGAGTGGCTGCCCACCCTGGGAATGCATCTCGAACCCTATGCCGGCTATCAGGACGATGTCGATCCCGGCATCCTCAACACCTTCTCCGCGGCCGCTTACCGCTACGGACATTCCACGATCAATAGTGCCTTGCTGCGCATGGACCACGAAGGAAATACGATGCCGGAAGGCGACATCCTGTTGCGCGACGCCTATTTCAACCCCGACGTCGTGCTGGAGGTCGACGGCATCGAACCCTACCTGATCGGAATGTCGACCGTTGTCGAGCAAAACTTCGACTGCAAGGTCATCGACGATCTGCGCAACTTCCTGTTCGGTCCTCCGGGCGCCGGCGGGCTCGACCTGGTCGCCCTCAATATCAACCGGGGCCGCGATCGCGGCTTGCCCGACTTCAGTACCCTTCGAACCGATTTCGATTTGGCGCCCCTGACCGACTTCAGCGATGTTACCGCCGATCCGCTGATGGCCATGGCCCTGGAGAACGTCTACCAGGAAGTCGACCGAATCGATCCCTGGGTGGGCATGCTGGCTGAGGATCACATGCCCGACGCCTTGTTCGGACCGACGGCCATGACCATTCTGCAGCGACAGTTCACCTCGTTGCGCGACGGCGATCGCTTCTACTTCGAGCACGACCCCTGGCTGACAAGCGAAGAAAAGGACTGGATCCGCAGCCAGCGCCTGTCGGATGTCGTGCGCCGGAATTGTCCGATCGACTGTTTGCACGACGAGCTGTTCATCGCTCAGCCCTTGCTGTCGACCGGCCTGCTGACCATCGCCGGTGCAGAGGCGCCCGATCTGTTGCTCTACCCCAACCCGGCCACCCAGTGGATCTCGCTGCGCTTCGGAAAAGCCATGCGCACGGAAGGAGAACTTCGCCTGGTCGACCCCTTCGGACGCACGATCTATCGTCGGAGCGTAGCGCCGGTACCTGCCGGCGGTTCGCTGGAGGTGCAACTCGACCCGAGCTGGCCGGCCGGTCTGTACCGCTGCTTCCTGATCGCCGACGGGCAGCTGAGTCAACAGTCGTTCGTGCGGCTGACGCCATAAACTTCCGCCTCTTCCCCGGCTGCCGGCAGCCGGGGAAGAGTTTCTATACTGAAGCGAAAGTGGTTTGGGATTTCTTAAGACGGTCAATCGGTATAACCTCCGGCGCCTGACATTTCCCCTCGGACTTATCGCCCGAACAAGGGAAACGCCTTACCTTTGCGGCGCTTATTCGACCCTACGAGCTGCCTAGTGGGTATCTGACAGACCAAAAACTCCTTTCCATGAAATTACCTTACCGGATCTATTTGCTGATCGCGAGTCTGCTCGCGCTGACAAACTTTTCTTCCTATTCGCAGACGGATTATCCCGAAGTCGAAGCCAGTCCGTTCGACTTCGGCAAAATGTGGACCTTCGAGCATCCGCCCCTCGATTATTTTCAGGAAACGTATGGTTTTCGCCCCAGTGCCGAGTGGCTGGAGAAGGCACGCCTGGGTTCGCTGAAGTTCTCGACCTACTGTTCGGCTTCTTTCATTTCACCCGACGGCCTGATCCTGACCAATTACCACTGCTCGCATGGCGAAGCCATCTCGGTGCAGAAGGAAGGCGAAGATGTGGAAGCCAACGGCTTCTATGCCCCGAAGCGCGAAGAAGAGCGCAAGGTGCCCGGCTTGTTCGTTCGCCAATTGGTAAAACTCGAAGACATCACCGCCTTCATCAAGGGGTATACCGACCTGGCCACGACCGACGAGCAATGGAAACAACAGCGGCAGGCCGCCTTTGAGATGGTGCAGAAGGAGTACGCCGGGAAGGCCGGCTGGCAAGGGCTCGAACTCGAGGTCGTCACTTATTACAACGGCGGCAAGTATTCACTTTATGGCTACAAGCGTTACGACGATATTCGCCTGGTGTTCATTCCCGAGTTTTCCGTGGGGCTGTACGGCGGCGATCCGGATAATTTCACCTATCCGCGTTACAACCTCGATTTTACGATCTGGCGGGTCTATGAGAACGGACAGCCGGTCAACTCTTCCGGGCACTATTTTCGGCTCAATCCCGACGATATCGAGGAGGGCTCCCCGGTCTTCCTGGTCGGTAACCCGGCTCAGACAGAGCGTTACCGCACGCTGGCCCAACTCGAGTACGACCGCGACTATCGCTACAAGGTCTTCCTCGACCGCCTGAAAACCCGCCTGGACATCCTCAACGAACTGAACGAGAAAACGCCGTCGCCCGCGTTGAACGAGCAGATCGTGACCATTGCCAATAGCGTCAAAGCGATCGGCGGGATCGTGGCGGGCATGCACGATCCGGTGCTGATGGGCAAGAAAGCGGCCATCGAACGCGAGGTGAGGTCCAAGTCGAAAGCCGTCAAGGCCGGCAACGATTACTGGAAGCAGTTGGCCGAAGAAACGGCAAAACTGGAAGATTATACCATGGAAGCCTCCTTGCTCAATCCGTCGCCGCTCGGCGGCAATACCATGGTGTTGGCGCATCAGGTGTACCAGTACATCGAGTTACTCGACCGGGAGGCCGGCGAGGAGGAACTAGACAAGAAACGGACCGCCATTCTTACCCTGGCAGCCGGGTTGAACGATCCGCTTGAAAAGCAGTCGCTGACGGCCCTGCTCGGTCAGCTGCAAACCTATGCCGATCGCGACGACAAGTATGTCGGCAAGCTGCTCGACGGCGATAGCCCGGAAGAAGCTGCCCGGAAGATCCTGGAAAAAACGGCCTTTACCGATCCCGACAAACTGGAGAAACTGCTGACCAAAAAGACCAAGAAGCTGGAAAAAGGCAAAGATCCGATCGCCGATTTTGCGCTGCTCACAGTCCCGGAGTACAACAAGGCCGTGGAGGTGTTCAAGGGCAATCAGGCCAGGCGTGAATCGTTGGCCGAAAAGATCGGCACCGAGATATTCCAGCAATATGGCCTGTCCATTCCGCCCGATGCTACCTTTACCCTGCGGTTGGCCGACGGGGTGGTCAAGCGTTATGAGTACAACGGCACCATAGCGCCCTACAAGACCACCTTCTACGGCCTCTACGACCGTTTCTACTCCAACGACGGACAAAAACCCTGGGATCTGCCGCAGCGGTATCTCAAACCTAATGCGGAATTGCTCAAGTCGCCGCTCAATTTCATCTCCACCAACGACAGTATCGGCGGCAATTCGGGCAGCCCCATCCTCAATCAAAAGGGGGAGCTTGTCGGACTGCTGTTCGACGGCAATATCGAATCGCTGACCGGTAATTTCATCTACGACACCTCTATGAATCGTTCCGTCTGCGTGCATTTGGGCGGAATCGTAGCCGTGTTGAAATACGTATACAACGCCAAGGACTTGCTTCAGGAAATGAACGTCAAGTAGGGTTTTTGCCCCCCTCCGGTTATAAAATCTGCGAAAAGCGCTTGCAGATGACAATTTGAGGGGGGCAAAGCCCTCATTTGACAAGGTAAATCCCGCTAGCTTTGTAGGATTGAGCGCCCGGAAGGGCCAACCACTCCTGAATTCCGAATACCCGCCTGGTACCGCAAGATTCTTCGTAGAAAGACAACTAAAACTCCCATATTGGGAAACGTATCGTTTTTTTACATATTTTTGCCAAACGTGTTTTGCGGAACTTTGCACCCTTTCCCAATTCCCGAAACAAACAGAGAACGCACCGAAGATCTTCCCAGGTCAGTCACCAACCTGATTGCGTTGGCCATTGTCGGCTGTAGCTGTACAACTACAGACTATATGGCCTGAATTTTTAGATCGCCAATAGCCAAAGGATCAGCTTGAAAGCATTCCGACGACTTTCTGCACCGGAGAGCGGTGTTGAAAGGCATTCGGTGCATTGAAAAAAGCAGCAACCTGAAACCAGGATCGCGACTCCCCCCCCAAGGGTTCATCGATTCTCAAACCCAGAACTATGAGGTTAGTAACATGGTCAATCGTTAGCGTACTCCCCTTGCTACTAGGGGGGTACGCCCATTTCAACAACTGGAAAACCCAACTGACGCACAGTGCGGCACAAGTCGAAACAGCGCCCCTGCCGCCGGCCGTCTGTAACTCTCAAAACTTCATTCTGACGGAGCGGAAGGCCAACGTGCCGGGATATATCCCGCATTTCGTGCCGAGCGCTAACAAGATGTTTGAGGACAGTCCTTACGAAAAAGCTACCCCGGAATTATCGACCAACATCAATGTCAATGCCTCGAATGTGCTGATCGTCGATCCGCCGGGCTCGGGTGGGCCCAATTCCTTCAACAACTGGAATCAGATGCTCAGCAACAACAAGGATGTGTATCTGCTCAAACCGGGCGATTACACCTCGTTGGGCGTGTTCAAACCCAACATGAGCGGCACGTATTACAAGCGGAAGGTGCTCCGGGCATATTACCCCGCAGGGAAATGCACCATCGAGGGCTATGGAACGCTAGCACCGCTCGACGACATCCATCCCTATCAGCTCAAGGAAACCTCCTGCGAGGTGGTGATCGAAGGTTTTTTCCTGAATTCCCGGAGCTATTGGACGATCGGCAACCTGACGGTACGAGGCTCTCATGACTACGAATACAGTACCTACAAGTGTGATCCGACCGCCTACTACTTCATATCCGGTGGCCCCGGAAGCGTCATGTTCCAGGCGAACTACAATGTGATCCACAAATGCCTGTTCGAAGAATCGATCAAGGGGGGGTATCTGCGGATGTTCAACTGCAATTACAACACGATCCAGAAAAGCGTCTTCAACGACAAATTCACGGAGCGGGGTCAGGATTTCGGGGGCATCGTCCTGGAAGCGGGCATCGGCAAAGTCTCGCGCTGCAATGCCATCGTTTCCAACGAGTTCATCAACATCGACGGGATCGGACTGAACTTTCAACATCCCTGCGAAAAACCGGGCAACGACCCCTTCCTGTCGACGGGCACGGTCGACGGTACGGTCATCGCAAACAACGACATCTACATGAAGGGGGAATACCACCCCTGTCAGATCAACGGGAAATGGCTGGAAGAATGCGCCTGTTCGGAAGACGGGCTCGATATCAAGAACGGCTCCTCCTGTCCGAGCGAACCGGTCATGATCGTCGGCAACCGGATCTGGGGCTATCGTGGCACCGACCAGTGTTGCGGGGGCACGGGCGGCTCCGGCCCGGGCATCCTCATCCATAAGAACGCCCAGAATGTCGTGGTCAAGGACAACATTATCTTCAACTGCGCCAGCGGCATTACGATCGAATCGGGCAATGTGTACGATAATTGCAATCAGCCCAACAACAAGGGTGTGGTGGAAAATATCGTGGTCACCAACAATTTCATCACGGAGATGGCGGAAGAGCTGGTCGACAAGAATTCCGAGATATCCGGGGTGGCCCTGATCAGCCGGGCACATAAAGTGTCGGTCTATTACAATACGTTCCGCGACGTCGATCGCTTTCTCAATCTTCGCGAAGATCTGGGAGAGGACGAGCCCATTTCCAACCACTTTCAGTGCAACACTTTTCTTCGCGGAGCGAAATCATGCCACTTCTACCCCTTCCTTGCCTCCTGCCCTCCCAATCCGGCCGACACCGACTCGCGAAGCGGACTGAACGCCTGGTATGATTTTCCCGGACTACAATACATTTATCAGGTCAATCTCCCGCTCAGTACCAACACCTACAGCCCGGCACTCAGCGCGTCTAATCTGAGTTGCTACACCGTGTACCTGAAGCGGTGGACCGGCGCAGAGGAAAAGACCTTCTCCTTTGCCGTGCCGACCAAATACGGCTCCTACGTGAATGGGCCGACCGTCAATACGCTATCGAACTGCGATTGCAAGAGTAAACTGTTGTACCCCGACGGTTGGGATATCGAAAAATGGGTCGATATCCCACTGCCCACCGAAACCTGCGCCAACAGCTGCACCAATTTTGGCGGCAGCGGCGCAGGGGTGGGCGACTCAGCGGCGGAAGGTCACGTTCTGCAGGCCGTTGCCTATCCCAATCCGAATAACGGGCGATTCCTATTGCAGTTGGATGGATTGCCGGCCGGAGAGCCGGTGGTGATTCGCATTTTCAACGTAGAGGGAGAATTCCTCGGCAGGGTCGACGCCGGCGAAGCGCCCGAACTCGACCTGAGCGACTATCCGAACGGCATGTACCTGCTGGTCGTCGAAGCGG
>JAGQXA010000380.1 GCA_020436865.1 Saprospiraceae bacterium
AAATGCTCGATCCGCAGGAACGGCCCGGGATCGTTTTCGTGACTGCCTACGAGCAGTACGCGATCCGGGCCTTCAAGGTGTCGGCAGTCGATTATCTGCTGAAGCCGATCGTTCCCGGAGAATTGCAAACGGCGGTCGAAAAGATCATGCGACAAGATCAGGCCCAGCGGGAGGCGGTGATGGCGGCCCTGCAGGAAAACCTGAAAACGACCGCCCTGGCCAAGATCGCCATTCCTCATCAGGAAGGGTTTAGCTTCCTGGACCCGCAAGACATTGTGGTGCTGGAAGCCAGCCGTTCGTATACGCAGGTGCATGTGCTCGACGGCCGTCGCCTGCTCGTGGCCCGCTCGCTTCGCGAGTTCGATGACCTGCTGACCGACGACGAAGGACGAACCCCCTTCTTCCGGCCGCACCGCTCGTACATCATTCACCTCGGCCACGTCCGCGAGTGGGTGCGCAAAGACGGTGGATTCCTCCTCATGGCCAACGATCTGAAAGTGACGATCGCCAGGAACCGGCAGGATGAATTTCTGCGCCGCTACCGTTCGTTCGAATAACAGCCTCTACAGCCTGGAAAAGCGCCGGATGAACCGGCGTCCGTCCTGCAGGTGGCATTCGATCAGATAGATCCCCGCCGGGTAGCCGGCCAGCGATATGGTCAGGTTGGGCGCGAGTTCCGTCGATGCACGCTCGACCAGTACGCGCCCTTGCAGGTCCAGCAGCCGCCAATAGACGATGGCCGCTTCGCTGCCGGTTCGCAAATGTAAGACGCTCCGCACCGGTACCGGAAACAGCTCCAGTTGGCCGGCATAAGTCTCCCCGACAGAGGTGATCGTGATCTCCACGGGTTCGGAAACGGCCGTGCAGCCATTGCTGTCGACGACGCGCACGCTATAGGCGCCGCTTTCCAACGCAATATGATCGGGGTCGTTAGCCCCTTCGATGGGTTCGCCGTTTAACATCCATTGGAAGGAGGAACCGCTATCGGCCGACAGGGTGTCGCCCTCGACCAACACATTGGGCACTATGGGCTCGAAAAAGACGAAGGTCGGTCCGACGCCCGACGACAGCCACAGCTCGGGGCATTGGGCGTAGGCGATCTCCAGCGTATAAGTGCCCGATTCCTGCACCCAGTAATTTTGCTGGGTAGCTCCGGGGATCGGCTGGCCGTTGCGGAA
This sequence comes from Saprospiraceae bacterium, assembly GCA_020436865.1. Taxonomy (GTDB): domain Bacteria; phylum Bacteroidota; class Bacteroidia; order Chitinophagales; family Saprospiraceae; genus JAGQXA01. The sequence continues at coordinate 1,179 of JAGQXA010000380.1, forward strand.
CCATTGGAATTTAAATGCGCCCGGACTGGGAAACAGGATCTCGGTCGAATCGCCGGCGCAGAATTCCATCTCTCCGCTCGATTGAATGACGGGGTTCAGGAAAGCCCAGGAATCTATCAGCGCAGTGGCCGAAGCCTCGGTGCAGCCCATTTCGTCGGTAGCTTCTACATAGAAATAGCCAAAACCCCAGAAACTCACATCGACCAGATAGCTTTGTTGCGTGGCGGCCGGGATCGGCGTGCCCCCCGTATTCGAATCGCTGAAATTGACGTACCACTGGTAACTGCTGTAGGCTTCAGTGCTCAGGGTAACAAAGTCGCCCGGACAGTAAAGATTGTCGGGATCGAGCGGGTCAACATTGATCGTAGGGGTGAACGTACACTGGGCGGTAGCGGATGGAGAAAAGGCAAAGCTGGCCCAGACGGCCAGGATGCGTACAAAACGGTTCATGTTCGTAATTTGGTGATCAACGGGTGATATCAACGCGAAAGACAGCCCGCGGCCTGGAACCGTTGGCTGTCTTTCGAAGAAAAGCGCGAACTGTCGTCAACTGACGTTCGCAAATGCGCGGCGGATCACTTCTGGCCGAAGGGGATGATCAGGCTAAGCCAGGGCAGGACGATCACCGTGCCGACATCGCCGAGTGGAACAAAGCCGCCGTAGTCGAGGGAAATGCCGTCCCACACCGTTCGCCCGGCCACAGAGATGATGCCGGCTGTGAAGTCGCCGAAGCCGAACAGATAGTTCTCCGTCAGAATGTACCCACGCCGGCTGTAGCGGTGCATGCCGCTGATCGTGATCACGGGGGTGTTCGACCAGTTGCCATCGGCGAAGCCGTAGCCCAGGCCGAAGTTGACGTTGCGGTCGCGGGAGCCGTAGGTGGCCGAACCAAAGGCCACGCCGGCCCAGCCCTCCTGTAACCCGACGACCGTGGCTGCCAGAATGCCGCCTCCGAGGTTGAACTTATCTTTGACCACCGGTATCGAAAATTTCGGGATGACCCATACCGGCGTTTCCAGGCCCCCGAAGAGGAAAAGCGGCACGGTTCCTAAACTAACGGAAAAGTGGTCGACCACGCCGATGCTGACCTGATTGAACAACACCCAGATGTTCTGGTAGTAGCCCTCCCCCTGCCGGATGCCGTATCCGTTGGTGTTCCACAGATAGCGGGTGGCCTGGGGGTTCTCCAGCCAGATCTCTTCGCCCACCATCTGCTGTTGGTTTACCTGCTCCATGACCCGGATGTCGCGTACCCGGATCGTGAGCACCCCCAGGCGATCGGTTTGTAACTGCAAGGTTTCGGAATCTCTCGATAACACCTCTCCGATGTACTCGTTGTCGTCGGTGGTGACGATCCGCCAAAGAATGGTAGAGTCGGCCGTTTGTGCATGGGTCTGTGTCCAAAGCAGGCAGCAGAAGGCGGAAAGGATAAGAAGGTGTAGGGCTTTCATGTTGAGGCAATTTGAATTAGAATACGAGAGCAATTTCCGGTAAAAACGGGGGTACTCCAGGTCTGTTTTCCGGAAAATCATATATTTTTTTCGCTAATTTCCGTAACGCCGGCCGGTCTACATCCACGCCAGCCGGGACGACTCCACATAGTAGACCAGATAGTCGCGCATTTTCCGGGCTGCCGACAGAGGAAGGTACGGGATCCGCACCGAACCGGCCGCGGTGAACAAGATGAGG
>JAGQXA010000381.1 GCA_020436865.1 Saprospiraceae bacterium
GTGTAGTCCGAAAATGCGGCCCCGGGTTTGCGGACTTGCTTCCGAAGCAAGGAGGGCGTCGCGAGCTCCGGTGCGGATTCCCTTCCCGAGCCGGTCGAGCGTGCGGGCGAGCAGGACCCAGACGGGGTTGGCCCAAATCGCCATCATGGGTTTGGCCAGGGCACTGAGGAGGTAGCCGGTCCGCACGAACGGCGTTCTTTGCCGGCGCAGATCTGACCAATGTCCGAACCAGCCTTTGCACAGGCCGGCTGTTGCCTGGGCAATTCCCTCCAACAGGCCGATCCCGGCCACGCTGAACCCGATGCTCTCGAGGTAAAGGGGCAGAATGGGGTAGATCATCTCGCTGGCCAGGTCGGTACAAAGGCTGATCCACGAGAGGAGCCACACGGTGCGCGTAATCTGAAGCCTGTTTGGAGAAGCCATGGACGTCGCTGGTTGCAGTTGATTCTAGGGGTGGAGAAGGTCCTGGAAAAACGCCGGTCGGAATATTTGGGATCGATGGAAAATGGCATTACCTTTTGCGCGAGTCCACCGACCAATTCATTCACACCATGGAAACCAAAAAAAATCTCATTACACGCGATTGGCTAGCCGTCGAACGTACCAAGTTAGCCAATGAGCGCACCTTCCTGTCGTATTTCCGCACCGGCGTGGTCTTTCTGGCTACCGGTGTCGGCCTGCTCAAGATCACCTGGTTGCAGGAGGTCGACTATCTCGGCTATTTCTTCATTGCTTCGGCGCCCGTGCTCATCGGGATCGGCCTCTATCGGCTATATCGCATGCGCGCGGTGATCCGCAAGTATTATCAGGAGCCGCAAGACGACTAGAGAAAGTATTTCAATAACAGCTCTCCAAGCAGGTAGCCCACGGCCGCTACGCCGAAGCCGACGATGAACATGTCGAAGCCGCTGCGCCAGAAGCTGCGGCCGGTGAAGAAGCTGCGCACTGCCCCCACGGCAAAGTGGGCAAGCATGGATGCGCTGAAAGACAGCACGATGGCCGGAAAGCCCCGCAGGAAAAGAAAAGGGGCGATGGGGATCAGCGCGCCGACTGCAGTGGCGATCCCGGTCATCCAGGCTTCCTTCATCGGGCTGATCTCGCTATCGGAAATACCCAATTCTTCGCGGACTTTCTCTTCCAGCGCCCGGTCGGGGTCGGCGATCACCTCGGCGGCTAGTTGGCGCGCCTGCTCTTCTTCCATGCCGCGGGTCGTGTAGATCAAAGCCAGTTCTTCCGCCTCGATCTCGGGCATGAGCAGGATCTCACGGGCTTCCATTTCCTTTTCGTATTCAAAGACCTCCCGCTCGCTCTTGGCGGCCAGATAACCGGAGGAGCCCATCGACAGGGCGTCGGCGATCACGCCCGCCAGACCGGTAACGATGATGATGTGGTCGGACGTGCTGGCGCCGATCACCCCGGCGATCAAACCGAAGTTGGCGGTCAGCCCGTCGTTGAAGCCGTACACGACGTTGCGTAGCATACCGCCGGCGCCGACGCTGTGCCAGGGCTCCGGATCGCTTTCTTCGCCCAATTGTCCGGCATGTCGCGCCGAGTCTTTGGCCAGGTCGAGCGCCAGTTTGCGGGTGGCTTCCCGGGTACTTTTCTGGTAGAGGTCGAGGTAGACCTTCACCTCCAGGCCTTCTTCGCGCAGCATGACCTGTTTGAGGAATCCGGGGCCGAAGGTGCGGGCGGCCCACCGCATGAGCCGGGCTTTGAGCGAAGGCGCTCCCTGTCCGATCTTCACACCGCGTTGCTCCATCAACTCCCGCCAGCGCTGCGCGTGTTTTTCCTCGACTTCGGAGAGTTTGCGGAAGGTCTTTCGCTCGGCCTCTTCTCTGGTTAATTCGGCGAGAGCGCTGTAGAGGAAGGCGGCGTCGACCTCGTCCTGAAAGTAGTGACGCCAGATGCTGGTTTCGGACATTCGATCCTGGTTTTACCCTTGCAAGATAAGGGAATTGCCGGGGTCGCCCAACCAAAAGCATTTTTCCCGCATCTGCCCCCCTGAACTATTCTTAACCAAAATTCAACAGCTATGAAAACCAGAACGATCCTCGCGGGAGGCATTGGCCTCCTGCTCACCCTCACTTTTTTCCTGAGCCGCCCGACCGCCGCCCCTGCAGCGCAGCGAGAAGGTTGTGTTTTTAAAACGGTCTTCGGGGAAGAACCCCTCGATACCAGCCTGCGCTATGCGCCCTCCGACAAGGTGCTTTCCAGCGTGCAGGAGGGCCTGAGTTGGCTACGCGAAGCCCAGCAACCCGACGGCGGCTGGGGCGCCGGCAGCCACGGACGGCAAGATATTCGCGATCCCCATGCCGTGCCTTCCGATCCGGCGACCACGGCCATGGTAGCGATGGCCATCCTTCGTGCGGGCACGCGACCCGATAGCGGTCCGCTCGCCGCCGAACTGAACCAGGCCACCGAATTCCTCCTGAAAGCCGTCGAAAACACGCCGGCTGACGGAGCGAACATTACCACGCTGACCGGCACCCAGATCCAGGTCAAACTCGGCGCTAACATCGATCTGGCGCTGACCGCCCAATACCTGTCGAACCTGTTGACCTACCTCAAGCCGGATAGCCGGGAACACCGGCGCACCATGGCCGCCTTGAACAAATGCGTAGGAAGCCTGCAATCCAAACAACTGGCCAACGGCAGCTTTCAGGGCGCCGGTTGGGCCGGAGTCCTGCAATCCGCCTTTGCCAACAATGCCCTGGAGTCTGCCCGGTCGAAAGGAGCGGAAGTAGATAAGGAGGTCTTGGAAAGATCGAGGGAATATCAAAAGGGCAACTTTGATGCAGACTCCAAGACGGCCAGCGTGATCGACGGGGCAGGCATTGTATTGTACTCCGTGTCGGGCTCGGCCCGCGCCACCGCCGTGGAAGCCCGCGAGGTAGTGGAAGTGATGGAGAAGGCAAAAGACGATGGCGTTCTGGCTCCCGAGGAAGAGGTCAGCGTAGAAAACCTGACCAAAGCCGGGCTCGACGACGACCAGGCGCTCAAGGCCATTGCTGCCTACGAAGTATATCAGTCGAGCAAGATCGTGGCTCAGCAGGACGAAGTCGTGCGCGGCTTCGGCAACAATGGCGGCGAGGAATTCCTCAGCTTCCTGCAGACCGGCGAGTCGATGATCATCAACCGCGACGAGGTCTGGAAAGGCTGGTTCGACAATGTGTCGGGCCAGTTGCTCTCCATCCAGAACCCCGACGGCAGTTGGAACGGCCACCACTGCATCACCAGCCCGGTCTTCTGCACGGCTACCTGCGTGCTGATCCTGACGGTGAACAACGACATCGAGGAACTGGCGGCGGTGGAGTGAAAAAAAATCCGCCCACGGTTGCATAATTGATCCAACTGTTGCTATATTTGTGTCGCCTTTGAAAAAAGGCACTTTCAAGCCGGTCAAAAAAGCGTTCGACGGGATGTTTTTCGGCCTGAATTTGCGGATGTAGCTCAGTTGGTAGAGCGCAACCTTGCCAAGGTTGAGGTCGCGAGTTCGAATCTCGTCATCCGCTCAAATTAAGGGCGTGAGTGTGGGTGCTGTGCTTTGTCGCACTTGCCACATTCCCGCCCTTTTTTTATCCCCGGCTTCAGCCGGGAGGAAGCACCATCTTCCCTGAATGCAGGGAAGCGCCCCCGCCCGGGTGGTGGAATTGGTAGACACGCAGGACTTAAATCGCAAAACTTGAGTGCTCCCGGAGAAATCCGGGAAGTAGAACCTCTCAAATTCGGGGAAGCCTTCCAGATCAGATGGTAATCCCGAGCCAAGTCCCGACTAAGTCGGGAAAGGTGTAGAGACTAGACGGGAGGCGCCTACGTCCCGACCAACGGTCGGGATATGGCGAAGGGATAGTCCAGACCACAAACCCCGACTTCGTCTGGGGCAGCGAAAGCTGTAGATGGTAAGAAAATCCTGTGGCCAGTGATGGCCGTGCGGGTTCAAGTCCCGCTCCGGGCACTTTTTACGAATAGTCTTGATCTCGAGGTTAAGCCGTGCGGGCCTGCCTGCTGACGCAGTCAGGCAGGTTCAAGTCCCGCTCCGGGCACTATTTGGATCTTAGATGTTGGTTGTTGGATGCCGTTGCGTTCAGACCGCTACACGCGGTCCGAACGCTAATTCTAGGTCATGTTGGTTGTTGGATCTTTGCGTGACCCTACTTGGCTATCGACATCCAACTTCTTACCTGAACCCGATCACCCAATCAAGTCGCATGGGTTGGATCTCCACTAGACCATGCGACTCCATCCCCCCGGTCCAAGCGCTCCATCTCTGCCATATCCTGCTCATCGATCTCAAAGGAGAAGAGATCGATGTTCTGTTTCATCCTTGCCACTTTGGTGCTTTTGGGAAGCACCGCATATCCTTTTTCCAGGGCCCATCGCAGCAGCAACTGCGCCTCCGACACGCCGTACTTCTCGGCCATTGCCCGAAATGGCGAGGCCTCCGCAGAGCTATCGGCCTTCATTTTTTCGGTTTTCGCGCTATCGTGCCCTTCTGCCGTGCGCCAGGTGGAAAGCGGCACTAACGAGCTATAGGCGATGATAGTGATCGCGTTTTCTTTCAGGAAGGACACCAACTCCGGTTTCTGCGACCAGGGGTGTAGTTCGATCTGGTTCGCATCGGGCAGGGGTAGTCCGGCGTCTGCCAGTTCTTCGATGTGCGATTGGTTGTAATTGCTCACGCCGATCGCCCGCGTTTTTCCTTGCCGCTTAAGATCAGCCAGGGCTCTCCATACTTCGAGCCGGTCGCCAAA
>JAGQXA010000382.1 GCA_020436865.1 Saprospiraceae bacterium
CCCCCTGTACCTGCCAACTGCCAACTGCCAACTGCCCGAGACGCAAAAAATCCTGCGGCAAAACATGCCGCAGGATTTTTAAGTTGCTCTGCGTGTAGTTCTCAACTAGTCGCTTAGTGCCGCAAAACCTCCAAAAGTTTCCCAAACTGCCGTTTCTTATTGCAGGCGCGCCGTTCCCTAAAAAAACGACGCCGCTTCCAGTTTGGAAAAAACCTGTTCGTAAATATAGCTTTTTTACCGCATTTGAGAAACCTATCTTTACGATAGTTTTCTCATAGTATGTTTAAATTAGTCCACACCTTTTCCCTTCTGAGGTGTGGGCTTTTTTTTTTGCCGGCTCTTTTCCGCTCGCTGCCATTCCCTAAGTCAAACGCGCCACATTTCGTCCAATCCATCCTCTCCCTAAATGCCGTGGGTGGCCGGCGCTCCTTTTCTTTATCTTGCGCCGTGTAGTTTTCTCATAGTATGTTTAGTGCTCCTACATCTTACCTCAGCCTCCCTCGATGTAGGAGTTTTTTTTTGCCCTTTTTTGACGGAAACGACCCTGCCGGGTCACTCTTCTCTTCCCACTACTTCAAATTTTCGCTGTAAGCGGTAACCGTTGGCGTCGACAAGCGTGAGCAGGTGTTCGCCGGGCGGCGGATGGAGTTCCATTTGGTGGAAGGTCGTGGTGGCGCCCAGGAAGGTCTCGTCGAGATGCCAGTAGATCGTCGTTTCCGGTTGCCGGTGAGCGGCCTGGAAGACGGTGCGGCTGTAAACGCCGTCGAGGTCTTTCGGCACGAGGATGCGGGTGTTGGGGCGGGGATAGATCAGTTGCAGCGGCCGGTCTTCCTCTTCCGGCTGGCAATCGTCGCGGAAAGGGGGCAACAGGCGGTACTCCGGGTGGTTGGGCTTATAGTAGTATTCCTCCAGCGGCGGAAGCACGAACCAGGCGACGTGCTTCATGTCGAGCGGGGAGGCGCAGGAGGCATTGATCTGAAATTCCCCACTGGCGTCGAGGTGTACGGTTTGATGGAAAGTACAGGGAGGTCCTTCGGTGGCGGCCGCAGGCAACCAAAGGCTGTCGACCGGGCAGATCGCCAAAGGGCGGCCGCCGCTCTCGGCGCAAACGGGCAAACGCTGCATTTCGTCGAGCGGCGGCCGGAACCAGCCCCCGCCCGGCAGCAGGTCGAAAATGGCAAACAGGGCCGGCGCTGCAGCCTGTACGCCCACCAGTCCGGGACGGCCCTCGCCGTCGGCATTGCCGGCCCAGACGGCTACGACGTAACCGGGCGTGACGCCGATGGCCCAGGCGTCGCGGAAGCCGAAACTGGTGCCGGTCTTCCAGGCCACCGGAAAAGCCGATTGAAAACGCTCCCACTCGCCCTCGGAGTTGGGACGCTCGACTTGTTGCATGGCCTCGAACGTCAGCCAGATGGCGGCGGCCGAAAGCACGGGCGGCTGAGCACTAAGTACGGGCTGCCGGAGGGGCGTCGGTAAGTAGCTGGGCGACCTGAAATCGTCGGTCGCATATTCGCCCGATCGCGGCTGAAAGTTCTCCAGCGTCCGCGCCATCCCCGCATACATGCCGGCCAGGTCCCAAAGCGACCCTTCCGCGCCGCCCAGCACCAGCGGCAAGCCGTAATCGGCCGCCGGCCGGAACAGGGTGGTCATGCCCAACTGCCGCAACCGGTGGTGAAATTTCTCCAGTCCATACTGTTGCAGCAAGCGCACCATCGGCACGTTCAGCGAACGCACCAGCGCCCGCTCGGCCGGTACCAATCCGTCGAATCGGTTGTAGAAATTCTCGGGCCGGTAGCCGTGCAAAGAAGTGGGCACGTCGGCCAGCAGGCTGCGGGGGGTGATCAAGCCGTCGTCGAGCGCCAGGGCATAGAGGAAGGGCTTGAGAATGCTGCCCGTGCTCCGGGCGGCGGGTATGACGTCGACCTGTTCGCCATGCTCGGCGCCGGCCCCCAGGATGTTTCCGACATAGGCCTTGACCTCTCCGCTTCCGACCTCCACCACCAGGGCGGCGAGATTGTGGATGCCGTTGTTCTGCAGGTTCTGCAAATGACGTTCCAGCACGTCGGTCACCTGCCGCTGTAGTTGCCGGTCGAGGGTGGTCCGGAAGCGTGCGCGCGTCTTGCCGCCTTCTTCCTTCCGCTCAGCGCCGATGCGGTCGAGCAAATGGGGGGCGAGCCGGGGCAGCGGATGCGGGCTATCGGGCAGTGGTTCGGCCTTGGCCAGGTCGCAACTTAGGGAGTCGAGGGCGCCTCTTTCGCGCAGGCGGTCGAGCAGGCGATTGCGCTTGCGGAGCAGGGCGTCGCGGTTGCGGCCCGGGTGGATGAGCGCCGGACTATTGGGCAACACGGCCAGAGTGGCCGCTTCTCCCCAGGATAGCAGCTTCGGTTGCTTGCCGTAGTAGCGCCAGGAAGCCGCTTCCAGGCCCACCGTATTGCCGCCGAACGGGGCATGGGAGGCGTAGAAGCGCAGGATCTCGTCCTTGCTGTAGCGGAGTTCGAGCCGACCGGCCAGGAGCATTTCGATCAGCTTTTGCCAGAGGCTTCGATGCTCGGGCTGCCGGGCCAGGCGGATCACCTGCATGCTGAGCGTACTGCCGCCGCTGACGATGCGCCGGTTGGCGAGGTTCTGCCGGGCGGCCCGGGCCAATCCATACAGGTCGACCCCGGTATGGCTGAAAAAACGCCGGTCTTCGAATTCCGTCAGGGCCTGCACGAAGCGCTCCGGCAGGGTATCGATGAGGGGAAACCGCCATTGTCCGTCGGAGGCGATCCGGGCGCCCAACAGCTGGCCTTGTTGATCTTCCAGAACCAGGCTGTAAGGGGTCTGAAACAAGGGCTTCGGCAGGGCAAAGGCATACCAGACGAGCAGAACCGACAGGATGGTCAAGGGGAGTAGGAGCCTCCGTTCCCGGATACCCGACGCAAGTTTTCCGACCCGCTGCCAAACCCGGCCGATCATTTTTCCAGGGCCTTGGTCATGGTTTGGATGAGGGCCCGGCCCGCTTCCTGAAACTGCTGCGCGTATTCCGGCATCTGGTGGGAATACAAGACGTAGACGAAATTATCGGCCAGGATCTCATCCGGGTGGATCAGGTACTGCGTGTTGCCGCCGCTCTGCCGGAAGTAGTTGATCATGGCGGCATCGCCGAGCATGCTGGCTCCTTCGTCGTTGCTGATGAGTTGCCAACGGCCGTCTTCGCCGACCTCCGCCGGGAACAACTGAAAGCGGAGATAGTCGAAAAAGGCTTCCCGGCCTTCCTCGTAGTCTAGCGTCCAGGACGTGATCACCGGAACGATGAGGCGGCTTTCACCGGCGCCGTCGGCGATGCGCATACCCCAGGCGAGATCGATGCCGTCGGGGTTCAGCAGGAGGCGCTCCTGGACGGGCTTCGGCAACTGGAGTCCTTCGAGCGGCTCGAAACCGATCAGGGCATAAAGTTCGCGCCGCATTTCCGGCCGATAGCGGGAAAAGACGTGGAAGATCTCGTGCAGCATCACGGTCAGCAGCGATTCCTGCCCGTCGGCCGCCAGGGCATCCTCCGGAATGACGATGTAGTCTTCCCGGGTGTAGTACACGCCCGGACCGTAGTATTTTCCGGCGGTCTTGATCAGCCGGATCCGGTCGGGAAAGATCTCCGGATTCAGGGCATTGCAGAGCGCAAAGGCCTGTTGCATCGTACTGGCGGCCAGCTTGGCCTCTTTTTCGCTGAAGGAGCGCACGTCTTGAGCCAGGAAGGCCCGATACAGTTCGAGCGATTCTTCGCGTTCGAGCCCGCTGAGGTCGCGGTGCAACTGGATCTCCATGTCGACCCGGCCGATCCGGTCGAAGAAGTGGTCGACGGTATCCTGTACGACGGCCTCCGACGCCTGCAGGCTGTCGAGGAGCAGGACGGTGTGTCGATCGTCGAGTTGAAGGACCGTGGGCGACTGTGCCCGCAGGCAGCCGGCGCTCAGGGCGAGGATCAGCAGAAAGGCAAATGGGCGCATATGGGTTCGTTTGGTTCGGTCGGCAAGATAGCACGAAAAAACAAGAGCCGCCTGCTAACAGTAGGCGGCTCTTGTTTAACGCAAAAAAACGACAGGGCTTATCGGCTGACCATCATTTTTCGATAGAGGATCCTTCCGTCGACCTGTACGGCCACCAGGTAGGCTCCGGGCAGTTTGGGTACCGGCAGGGCGATCGACTGCGGTCCGGCGGGCAGTGTGGCCGGGGCCAGTTCGGTCAGCAGGCTGCCGTTGATCCCGTATAAGCGAACCGTCACTTCCGCCGCCTGCTCCAGCTCGATCCCGACCCAGGCCTCCGTGGAAGCCGGGTTGGGCAGGATGCGCAGATCGGCCACCGGTCCGTCGGGTACGGTCACGTCCGTGGTGGTGATGTATCCCATCGGCGGCGCGGGCAGCTTCTGGTCGGTGTAGAGGCGGTATTCGCCGGGCGTCAGCGGCACCGGCGCATGCACGTCGGTCACCTCCAGGCTGTCGCCGGAGAAATACTCGTACCAGGTGCCGGTATGCTCGAAGGCGGGGTCGATCTCTTCGTCGAACACGTAGAAATTGCCCAGCGCCACCGCGTTCAGGTCGGCATGCCGAAGGTTGACCCGCTTGACGCGGTTGTAAGGCGCGCCGGAGCTCAGGCCGATCGAAAAATCGTCGGTGTGGAACACCTCGTACTCGTTGCGCAATTGGATCAGGGCGCCCGTGACGTCGGTCAGGCGGCGCCGGTTCGGATCGTCGAGGTAATCCCACAGAATGGGCTTCGGACCGGTACGGCCGTTGAAGTCGATATTGATGTCGTAGCCCTGCTCGCCGAACTGCCAGAGCATCTTCGGGCCGGGAACGGTGTAGAAAAAGGCGCTGTTGAGTTCGATGCGGCGCAGAGCCGTTTCCAGCTCCTTCACGTTGTGGAAGGGGTTGTTGGTGTTGCCCGACTGCAGGCAGCTGTACATGATGCGCTCTTCGTCGTGGCTTTCCATGTAGTGCACGATGCTTGGCGTGGAGAAGCCCCGGGCCTTGTAGCTCACCTGGCTGAGGTTACTGGTAAAACCCTGTGCGGAGGAGGTGTAAGGGCCGTGCATGTTGCCCCAGACCATCATGCCGTAATCGGCGAGTTCTTCTTCTTCCTGATTGACGGCAAAGTGTTCGAGGATCACATAAGCCTCCGGGTTGATGGTCCACATTACATCGGCATAGTGCTTGAGGATGGCGATCCGGCTGGCGTCGTATTGACCCCAGGCGCCGACATCGTCGGGATTGTTCACTTGCGTGAAGCCTTTCGAAAGGTCGAAGCGGAAGCCGTCGACCCGGAACTCCTCCAGCCAGTAGGTCATGACCTGGTCGATGTACCGGCGGGTGGCCTCGCTCTCGTGGTTAAAGTCGTAGCCCACGTTGAAGGGGTGGGTGGCGTCGACGTTGAAGTAAGGGCTCTCCGGGGTCGGCTTGCCGTCGAAGTATAGCTGCACGAGCGGGCACTGCCCGAAGGCGTGATTGTACACCACGTCGAGGATCACCGCCATGCCACGGGCATGGCAGCTATCGATGAAGCGCTTGAATTCGTTGATCGGCCCGTAATACTTGTCGAGGGCCATGTGAAAGGACGGGTTGTAGCCCCAGCTGATGTTGCCTTCGAACTCCTGCACCGGCATCAGCTCGATGGCGTTGATGCCCAGGTTCTGCAGATAGTCGAGGGTGTCGATGAGGGTCGTGTAGTCGTGCCGCTCGATGAAATCGCGCACGAGCAGTTCGTACACCGTCAGGCGTTCCTTGGGTGGGGCCTGGAAATCGGTCACGTCCCATTCGTACTGCGGCGCTCCCGGCTGCACGAGGGAGACCCGTCCGCTGGTCAGGTCGACGGGAAAGTCCGGCAGGCCCGGGTAGGTCTCTTCCGGAATGAAAGGATCGTTGCTCTGATCGAGCACCAGGGTGCTGAGCGGGTCGGCGATCTTCAGGTCGCCGTCGACGAGGTATTGATAGGTCAGGTGCTCACCGGGCGTCAGATCGCCGATCTCGATCCACCAGCTTTCGCCGTCGAGGCTCTGCCGCATCTGATAGTCGAGGTCGAGCTGGTAGTCGTTGAAGCTGCCCAGTACGAAGATGTTTTCCTTGTTCGGGGCATACAGCAGGAGGATCATGGCCGTGTCGCCCTGCAGGTTGGCGCCCATCTTGGCGCCGGCCGGCGGATCGGCGGGGGGCAGTGCATTGGGCACGACATAGGAGAAGGAATGGCTGCTTTGTTCTACTCCGTTATCGATCAACAACTCCACGGTGTGGATGCCGCCGGAAGATATGGGCAGATCGTAGGTATAGGTGAGCCCGTCAAACTGATCGACCAGGTCGCCATTGTCGAAGAGCTGAAAACTGGCCGTCTCCGACGAGGCGCCCCAAATGGAAATTTCCTCGCCCAGGTCGACGACCAGATTGCTTTGGCCCGGGCTGAGCAGGAGAGTGGAGAAGGGCAGGTCGTCGGGATAGACCGGATAGAAAATGTCCACGCCGCCCACATCCTTTCCTTCCAGGCTGCCGGTAGCGTTGCGAAAGACGAAGGCGAGTTCGATCACCGTCTGATCCACCTGCACATTGTAGTAGTCGGTGATCGACGGGCCGATCGTGTAACTGTACACATTCGGTTGGCCCGGCACCGGCTCCATTTTCCAGTCGTCGTTGGCCACGCCCCAGGTCGTTTGCACGTTCATCCAGCCCGAAGGCGTGCCGTTGAGGTCGAGAATGACCCCGGTGTGCAGATAGACGTCGCAGCTGCAATCGGCCAGGCCGCCGGTGCCCTGGGTGGCATCGAAGAATACGACCACTTCGTCGCCCACTTTGGGGAATACGGGCTCGGTCCAGACCACCTGCGAGAAGGCGGTCGAACCCAATAACAACAACAAAATGGTGATGGCGAAAGTAAGTTTGAATTGCATATTACCAGGTTTAGTTCCGGAAAAGAAGGAGGATCCTTTACAAAGTTAGTTCCTGTGTCCTAACAATGGAAACTGTTGCTGGGTTTATGTCGGGAATTGGTTCGTTTGTCATTTACAATTAGGAGGCAAAAGAAAAGCGGTTTCTTATTTGCAAAAACCTGATTATCAGGTTTGTCGCAAATAAGAAGCCGCTTTTCTCTTGGTGTATGTCCTACACGAAACCTTTAAGAATGCCATTGCCCGGAGCGAGCCAGCAGCGAGGCCGTCAGGGCCAGCAGGGCCAGGAAAGTGAATCCGGCAGAAAGTCCGGCCACTTCCCCGATGAATCCGATCAGAGGCGGGCCGACCAGGAAGCCGATGATCCCTCCGGTCGCGACCGAAGCGATGGCCGTACCGGGCGTTGCGCCCGCCTCCTTGGAAGCCTGGCTGAACAGGATAGGCACGATCGTGGCGAAACCCGCTCCCACCAGGAAAAAGCCGAGAATGGCCGCCGCAGAGAACGGCACAACCACCGCCAGGAGCATGCCGGCCGCTCCTATCAGGGAACCATAGCGAACGACCCTGCCGGAACCGAGTTGCAGGGCAAAACCATCGCCCAGAAAGCGACCCATCGCCATGGCCAGCGAGAAGGCTGCAAAGCCCATGCCGGCCAGCAGCGGACCGCTATCGCGGTAATTTTTCAGGAAGACGGCACTCCAGTCGGCAACCGCTCCTTCGCCGAGCATGACGCAAAAACCGATCAACACCAGACGAGCCAGCCCCCGCGATGGCAGCACCAGCGCCGGCCCTCCCTGCCGACCGACGTCGGGCACCTGCAGCAGCATGGGCCGGATCGCCAGGCTGAGCAGGACGACCAGTCCGGCTACCACGCTGATATGGATAGAGAACGGGATGTCCAGACTGGCCACGAGCCCGGAAGAACCGGCTCCGATCATGCCGCCCAGGCTGAACATGCCGTGGCAGGTCGACATGATCGAAATTCGGTAGTTCTTCTCCAGGGAAGCAGCCGCCGTGTTCATGCTCACGTTCATGAAGCCGTTGGCCAGTCCGAGCAGGATCAGTAAACCGAACAGCATCCAGAAATTCGAAGCATAGGGGGTGAATACGAAGGCGATGGCCAGCAGCAAAGTGCTCAGGATCGTGGCCTTGCCGGTCGACATCCGGTTCATCAGCCAGCCGCTGACCGGCGTGGAGATCAGCGCTCCGATCGACATGCCCAGCAAGGCCAGGCCGAG
>JAGQXA010000383.1 GCA_020436865.1 Saprospiraceae bacterium
TAGGATATCACCATTTTCAAACAGCCCAATGATCCGCATCCATCGCACCACCTCCGCCGACCCCGACTTCGTTGCATTGGTCCGGGAACTCGACGCCGAACTGGCCGCCCGCGACGGCGAAGAGCACGGCTTCTACGCGCAGTTCAACAAGATCGATCGCATCAGGCATGCCCTGGTAGCCTACGAAGAAGGCCGTCCGATCGGCTGCGGGGCGATCAAAGAACTCGAAGCAGGCGTCCTGGAGATCAAACGCATGTACGTATTGCCGGACCAGCGCCGCAAAGGCATCGCCGCACTGATCCTCGCGGAGCTCGAAAGCTGGGCGGGCGAACTGTCGGCCGACCGCTGCGTGCTCGAAACAGGGAAAAGACAGCCGGAAGCCATCGCCTTGTATCGCCGCAGCGGATTTCGACAGATCCCCAATTACGGGCAGTACGCCGGCGTCGAGAATAGCGTTTGCTTTGAAAAGGGATTGAAATAAACATCGATGAAGAAGATCGCCCTCAACGTGCTCAACCAGATCATACCGATCATGATCGGCGTCTACCTGGGCTTCGCGCTGAACAATTTCGGCGAAGATCGCCAGCTCAAAAGGCAGGCAAATACCTTCCGGAACATGCTGCGCACCGAGATCGGCGAGAACCTGGAAGAACTCGAAGGGGTCAGACCTTATCACGCCCAACTATTGGAAGATTTCTCCGGGCTGCTGCACAGCGACGATCTGAAGAAGGCATTCGAGGAATACAGCCTTAAGGGGCTGCGCCCGGGCTTTGTCAACGGCAGCGCCTTCAACACGGGCATCCAGACCGGGGTCATTCAGCAGTTCGACCTGAACCTGATCCAGCTGCTCAACCGGCTGTACACCTTGCAAGAGAAGTACAACTCCTTCAACGAGAGCATGATCGCCTCCCTTTCCTCGAGAGCCTTCCCCGAAACGGAAAAGGAGATCCGCAGTGTGCTCATCAGCGTAAGCATGAGCATGACCGACGTACACCAGTTCGAACAGGAACTGATCCGTTCCTACAAGCTTGTTCTGGAACAATTGTAAAACTCTGCCTCGCTTTGCCGTCTGAACTGACCAAACCCCGGTTTTCGATCGTCATTCCGGCCTACAACGAGGAAAAGGGCCTCGCCGGCACTTTGAGATCGATCCGGACGGCCGTCGATCTCGTTCTTCCAGACGGATGGGCCTATGAGTTCATCGTCTGCAACAACCATTCCACCGACCACACCGCCGGCATTGCCGCCCGGAACGGAGCCCGGGTGATCCATGAAGCCGTCCAGCAGATCTCCCGGGCGAGAAATACGGGCGCCGGCATCGCCCAGGGGCAATGGCTTCTGTTTATCGACGCCGACACCTACCCCGGTCCGGAATTGATGAGGGAAGTCATTTCGGTAATGGAGAACAATGCCCTGATCGGATGCGGCGCCACCGTACAGATCGTGGGAGGCAGTTTGTTCAACAAGCTGCGCATGGAGCGAATGAACCCCTTCTTCCGGCTATTCGGCTTTTGCGGCGGGGCCTTCCTCCTTTGCCAAAGGGAGGCCTTTCAAGCCATTGGCGGGTTCAGCGACAAGCTGTTCGCTTATGAAGAACTCGATTTCGTACGCCGGCTTCGAAAATACGGCCGCAGAGGCGGTCGGGAATTCGTAATTTTGCACAAGCACCCGGTCTTCACCTCCGGCCGCAAGGCAGATCAGAGGTTTTTATCGATATTCAACCTGCTCCTGGCCGGCTTCGCCGCCCCAGTCCTCTTCCTACTGTCTAATCTGTTGCCTGGAAGGATCCGGATTTGGGCGCGCGACAACTTGCTGAAATACTGGTACCGGCCAGGCCGCTAGGGTGAAGACCAGGCAGGACCTGATCAGCACCTTATCTATGCATAAACCTTACGACTTCCTGATCATCGGCGGCGGCATTTTTGGTGTGACCGCCGCTATTTCCCTGGCCAAACGCTCGTACCGGATCGGCCTGCTCAATCCGCAAACGATCCCGCATCACCTGGCCGCTTCCACCGACGTAAGTAAGGCCGTTCGCATGGAATACGGCTCCGACCTCGAGTATTTCCGTATGGCGGAAAAGAGCATCGAGGGCTGGCACGATTGGAACGACCTCTTCGGCGAAGAGCTGTACCGGGAGGTGGGTTTTCTGA
>JAGQXA010000384.1 GCA_020436865.1 Saprospiraceae bacterium
ACTACCCCCTTCCTCCATCACGGGGGGTATGTTTGTCTGCTGAAGAAGTTCGACCCGGAAGTGGTGCTCTCCCTCCTCGAGAAAGAGCAGGTGACCGTATTTATGGGCGTCCCGACGATGCTGAAAATGATCGCCGATGTGCCTGCCTTTGAACAGGCCGATTTTTCCAGTTTGTACTATCTCATTGTCGGGGGCGAACCGATGCCGGTGCCTCTGATCGAGCAATGGGATGCCAAAGGCGTACCCGTTCGTCAGGGATTCGGTATGACCGAAGTGGGGCCGAATCTCTTCTCCTTGCATCAACGCGACGCCCTTCGGAAGAAGGGCAGCATCGGCCGCCCCAATTTTTATGTGCTGATCCGGATCGTCGATCCGGAAGGCAAGGAGGTGCCGGTCGATCAGCCTGGAGAACTGCTACTGAAGGGACCGATGGTCACCCCGGGCTATTGGCGCAACGAAGTAGCCACGGCTAAGACCATCGTCGATGGCTGGTTCCATTCCGGCGATATGCTCCGCCAGGACGCAGAAGGGTACCTCTTTGTGGTCGACCGGATCAAGAACATGTACATCTCGGGTGGAGAGAATGTATATCCGGCCGAGATCGAACGGGTTCTCGTCGCTCATCCTGCCATTTCGGAGGTTGCAGTGATCGGCGTACCCGATGAGAAATGGGGAGAGGTAGGGAAGGCTTTTGTCGTGAAGAACGGCGAGCTGACCGAGGAAGAGGTCCTGGCTTATTGCAGGCAACAACTGGCCAGGTTCAAGGTGCCCAAGACGATCGCTTTTATCGAATCGCTTCCTAAGAACGATACCGGCAAGATCGACCGCCGGGCCTTAAAATGAGCAGCCGGAAACCGGTTCTGTACTGCAAGAAGGGGCGCTTCCGTCGGGAGCGCCCCTTCTTGTTTGAAAAAGAGAGAAAAAGAGAGGAATTGTATTAAAAATATGTGTAACAAAATAAAAGATAAAAGTATTGCTATTATTCAAAATTTTTGTCGGCCAGTGTATCATTTTGGTATTAATAGTCCGGGTGCGGACACATTTGCGGTACATTTGAACGAACTATAATTTACCAACAAACAAAAAAAATCTGAACCCATGAGAAGCTTTTTTCTACTCGTTATTGCCTTGTTGGTCGGGCAATTCTCCTTCGCCCAGGATGCCGCACCTGCTGCCGACCATTCTGGTTTTGTGCAACTCAATACCGGTCTCTCCTATCGCATGCTCGAGCCGAATCAGGACCTTCGCAAGGTGAACATCCTGGCGCATGCCCTGGCCGACGGCGAACTGGGAACCCGTAGTCTGTACATCGGCGCCTCCCTGATCGCGATCGCGGATTTCCAGAGCGCCAATGTAGACTCCAAGTTCGGTTGGCTGATGCGCCACCCGACGGCAAGCAATCAGATCGGCGACCAGGTCAGCGAAGCCGTGTTGCATTCGGCTCAATTGTCGCTCACCGCCCCGATCACCAGCTGGTTGGCGGCCTACATGGAGGTACTCTATGACCCGGAGCAAAGCTTCGGCGCCGGCACGATCACCGCGCTCGGTCGCAACCAGCTCCAGCTTCGTAAGGGGTACATCCTGCTCGGCGACCTCAACAAGTTCCCGATCTATCTGGCTTTGGGCAAGATGGACGCTCCCTTCGGTCAAACGAACAGTGTTTCTCCTTTTACGAGCAGCACCATGTGGCACGCCTTCGGCGGCCTCGGCTATGGTGCGATGGCTACCTTCGACAAAGCAGGTTTCAAGGTGTCGGTCATGGCGGTTCAAGGCGGCGCCCAGTTCCGGGCCCTGAATGCACCGGTAGAGGGTACCGACGTTCCGTCGCGTCTGAACAACTTTGTAGCAGATGCCAACTATACCGCTCAGATTGCCGGTAAAGCGGCGCTGAAAGTTGGGGTTTCCTATGTGAAAGGCAGCGGCTACTGCCAGGACTGGCCCGTGACCCACTTCTCTCCTTGTGAAGATACGAACCCGGCGACGGCCTTCTACGGCGATCTTACCGTGGTCGATCGCGTGGAGTTGAAGGGTAGCTTCGCCACCACTATGGAGGTCTGGCCCGGTACGCACAACCCCAACGCTCCGCTCGACGAGTTCGACGCCAGTAAGGTGACCTCACTCGATATCGGGGGCAAGTTTACGATCAACCCGAACGGGAAGATCATCTATGCGCTCTCGGGCGAGTTTTCCAACTTTATTGCCGGGGCGGCAGGTTCTCCCTGGGAACGGCAGAATCAGATCGTCGTCGGGTTGTCCGGACTGGTCAACCATTCTTCCCGCCTGTTCCTGGAGTTCTTCCGGGCCGGAGGCTACGTACCGCTCAACTTCCTGAGCGGCGGCAACTTCGAAGACCCCGGTATGACGCATAGCGATCACGATTCCAACACGATCGGTTTGGTCGTAGGCGGTATCCTCACTTTGTGATCACCTATCGGTCGGAACGCTTGAGAAGCGTTCCGACCGATTTTTCTTTCGTCGAATTCTTATCCTTCTTCATCTTCTTTTCGCATCCAAACGGTCGCGATGGGTGTTCTTTGCACAACAGAAATCACCCAATCATGACTATCGCCATTCAAGAAACAGATCACCGACGAAGTCTGCTCCTGGAAAAGGGCGCGGATCTGCTGCTCCGCAGCGGATATGAAGGCGCCGAGGTCAGCGACCTCGTCCGGGCGGCACGCCTCTCCGAACGCGACTTCTACCAACTATTCTCCAGTAAGGAGCAGTTTGCTTCCGAAGTGCTGGAAGCCTACACCCAGCAGAACATTGACTTCAGCCGTCGCCTACTCGGCAACAAGGCAGTGCCTGCCGTGAAACGACTGCTCAAATTTTACGAAGCCAACATTCGCACCGTGACCGTATTGCTCGACTTCGAGCGCGGTTGCCTCCTAAGCAAGATCGGCCAGGAAATGGCCTTCAAATGCCCGCTGCTGGCCAATTCGGTCCGCGAAAACCTCGAACGACTGCGGCAGGAGATCGAACAGGTGCTCGAAGAGGCCCGGCAAAACGGCGAGATCGCCGCCGAGCACGATCTGCAGCAATTGGCCCAGTTTATCGATTCCAGCTGGCGTGGAGCCTTGCTGTCGGCCAACATGAGCGGAGAGGATGCACCGCTCTTCGCTTTCCGGAGGTATCTCGAAAGAGTGCTCGCCTAGCCGGAGGTTCCCAGGGCCCCGGCTGCTATCGAACCCAAGGAAAAAAAGCTGCTTTCGCCTATCCTGCGAAACTAACAAAGTGTTATTTTTGTTTCCAGGTTACCGATGCGGCAGTAGCTCAGTTGGTAGAGCATCAGCTTCCCAAGCTGAGGGTCGCGAGTTCGAGTCTCGTTTGCCGCTCTAAATCCCGAAGGGCCGAATTAGCCCCAGGGAACCACAGATGTCCCGGGAGTCCAAGATGCCATCAGGGCGGGCTTCCGGGGCATTTCTTTTTCCTAATCCCTTAATTCGCATACCCTGAAATCGCCCGAAATCGCCACCCCGACCACCTCTTCCTCACGCTCGGACCTCGGATTGATCATCGGCGCTTTTGCCGTGGTCTATTTCGTGTGGGGCTCCACCTATCTGGCCAATGCCTGGGCCGTGCGCAGCATTCCTCCTTTCTTGCTGGCCGGGCTCCGTTTTTTCTTCGCCGGCCTTCTGATGTTGTTGGTCGGTTTGGCCCTGAAACAGGCTAAAGTGACCGCCCGGCAGTGGCGAAATGCCTTTATTGCCGGCTTCCTGCTCTTCGTGGTGGGCAACGGTGCGCTGGTATGGTCGCTGCAATATATCGACTCGGGTATCGTAGCGCTGGTAGTGGCTTTTGAACCCCTGCTCGTAGTATTGTTGCAGTGGAAGATGCGCGGTCGCCGACCCACGATCGACACGCTGATCGGGATCTTCCTGGGCGTGATCGGCATGGGGCTGCTGGTTGGTCAACCCACCTTTCTGGCTGATCCCAATTGGCTGGTCGGGCTGGGAGCGATCTTCCTGGGTATGTTGGCATGGGCTTATGTGTCGGTATGGATACCGACCGCCGATCTGCCCAATTCCAACTTTCAAAGTGCGGCGCTGCAAATGCTTTCCGGGGGTGTTTTGTTGCTGGTGATCTCGGTCTTTACCGGAGATATAGCCCGGTTCGACTGGACGCAGGTCAGCGAAAGGTCAATAAGGTCTTTTATCTACCTGATCCTGGGCGGGTCTATCCTGGCCTTTACTTCTTTCAACTACCTCCTCAAGAATGTAGCCACCG
>JAGQXA010000385.1 GCA_020436865.1 Saprospiraceae bacterium
TCGGCGGCATGGCCGCGCGGATCTTCGGCATCGCCGATTTTTGCGTCGCCGGCGATTTTCAACACCGCGGGTTGGGAACGCAACTGCTCAACCGCCTCGAACAACTGGGCAAGGAACACGCGGTCGACTTTCTGCTTCTCCTGGCTTCGCGGCACGAAGTGTACCTCCACAACGGCTTCCAGCTCGTGCAGAACCCCTGCCGCTGGCTCATCATCCACGATCACCACTCTCTCGGCGTCAGCCACCGCCGCTTGCCGGAGACCCTCCTGGTCAAAGCCCTGGGATCGAAACCCTGGCGCGAAGGGGTGGTGGATCTGCTGGGGCATATATTCTAGTTGATTGGGGGATTGGTTAATTGGGGGATTGGTTAATTGGGGGATTGGTTAATTGGGGGATTGGTTAATTGGGGGATTGGTTAATTGGGGGATTGGTTAATTGGGTCCTTCGCCCCGGCGAAGCTGCCCCTTTTCTCCCTTTTCGCCTTTTGCAACCTTTGTATCCTTTGTCCCCTTTTCCCCACAATTAATTATCTTTACGCTCCCTTCAGTTAACCATCCAAATAAAGCGCTATGCAAAAAACCCAAGCCTATATTGCCCAGCACAAACAACGCTTTCTGGACGAGTTGTTCGACTTGCTGCGCATTCCGTCGGTGAGCGCCGATCCGGCCTACAAAGGCGACGTGCGCAAGGCTGCCGAATTTGTAGCCGACAGCCTGCGCAAGGCCGGCGCCGATGCCGTTGAAGTGTGCGAAACGGCCGGCAATCCGATCGTTTATGGCGAGAAGATCACCGATCCGGACAAACCGACCGTACTCGTATACGGACACTACGACGTGCAGCCTCCCGATCCGATGGACCTTTGGACTTCGCCTCCGTTCGAACCGGTCATCAAGAAGAGCGAGTTGCATCCCGACGGAGCGATCTTCGCCCGGGGTTCCTGCGACGACAAAGGGCAGGCCTACATGCACGTCAAAGCCTTCGAGGCCATGCTCGCCAGCAACGAGCTTCCCTGCAACGTCAAGTTCATGATCGAAGGGGAAGAGGAAGTGGGTTCGAGCAACCTGGGAACCTTTTGCCGCGCAAACACCGACAAACTGAGTTGCGATGTCATTCTCATTTCCGATACCTCGATCATCGCCAACGATACTCCTTCCATCACGGTGGGGCTACGGGGCCTGAGCTATGTGGAAGTGGAAGTGGTGGGGCCGAACCGCGACCTGCACTCCGGCGTTTACGGCGGCGCCGTGGCCAATCCGATCAACATCCTGTCGCGGATGATCTCCTCGCTGCAGGATGAAGAAAACCGCATCACCATCCCCGGCTTCTACGACGACGTGGCAACCGTGGGCGACAGTGAACGCGCCAAGATGAACGAAGCGCCCTTCGACGAAGGGACCTACAAGAAAGACCTGGGGATCGCTGCAGTACGGGGAGAGACCGGCTACACGACGCTCGAGCGCGTTTCGATCCGGCCCACGCTCGACGTGAACGGCATCTGGGGTGGATATACCGGCGAAGGGGCCAAGACCGTACTGCCCTCCAAAGCTCACGCCAAGATCAGCATGCGCCTGGTGCCGCACCAGGATCCCGATAAGGTCACGCAGTTGTTCACCGAGCACTTCCAACGCATCGCTCCGCCATCGGTCAAGGTGCGGGTTACCCCGCATCACGGCGGCGAACCGGTCGTGACGCCGACGGATACGCCCGAGTACCAGGCCGCCCACAAGGCCATGGAAAAGACCTTCGGCAAAGCGCCCATCCCGAAACGGGAAGGCGGCAGTATTCCGATCGTGGCCCTGTTCGAACAGGTGCTGGGAGCCAAGTCGGTACTCATGGGCTTTGGTCTCGATTCCGACGCCATCCACTCGCCCAACGAGCATTACGGACTCTTCAACTTCTACAAGGGTATCGAGACGATCCCGTACTTTTATCACTATTATTCTCAGATGAAAGAGGAAAGATAAAAGTAGAAAGAGGTTCGGTCGGATCGCTCCAGGAGCCATCCGACCGATATCTTTCGTCTTTCCTCTTTCTACTTTCTACTTTCCACATAGTACATACTGATCTCGCCGATGTTCTTGGCGGGCACCTTCCCCCGGGGCAGGCAGACGAACTGGTCTTTGACCAGTTGAAAGGTCGTGTCCGAAATGTTCA
>JAGQXA010000043.1 GCA_020436865.1 Saprospiraceae bacterium
CCGTATCCGTAGAGTAGGGTAGGGCGCCGTCCGTCCATCGGCAAGCCTTTCTTGTAGGTCAGGAACATCGGAATGTCGACGCCGTCGTAGCCTTTGTACCAGACCTGTTGGGTGGCGTATTGACTGCTGTTGAAGTTGATGGTCGGAGCCTTGTACGCGCGGGTGGTCAGTAAGCTGATGTCGAGTTCATAGATGGTCGCGGGAGTCGTGAACGATTCGAAGGCAAAGAAGGCCCGGTTTTGATCCGGGGCGCCCTGCAGATCGGTCACCCGACCGATGCCGGGCAGGTCGACCGTGCCGATGCGTTCGCCATCGAGGGCATAGACGCGTAACACGCTCTTGGCGTCCTGCAGGTAGGAGGTCAGGAGGTGTTCGCCGAAGAGATGCGCCTCCAGCAGGACGTCCTTTTCTTCCGGCAGGACCTCCTCCCAGA
Organism: Saprospiraceae bacterium; assembly: GCA_020436865.1. GTDB lineage: Bacteria > Bacteroidota > Bacteroidia > Chitinophagales > Saprospiraceae > JAGQXA01. The sequence continues at coordinate 434 of JAGQXA010000043.1, forward strand.
AACCCTGGTCGGGTTTGGTGGCGTTTACCTTGACCAGCCGGCCGTTCGGGGCGCCATTGTTTGTCAGAAAGTACAGGTTTGGGCCCTGATTGCCGACCAGCGTGTAGTCGTGCTCAAACGACTCGGCGATGGGCATGAATTCGCCATTCTCTACGGTCAGATCCTTGAAATAGAGTGCGTTACCGCTAGTGGATTCCCACATGCCGAGCAGCAGGTATCGCTCGTCTTCGGTCGTTTCGGCACTGAATCCACGGTTGGGGCGGGCTCGGTCGGCAAAGACCAGGCGGTCGTCCGATTGCGCCTCGCCGATGCGGTGATAGTACACCTGATGGAATTCATTCCGGCCGGAAAGGCGTTCGCCTGCCGCGGGTTCGGGGTAACGGCAGTAGTAGAATCCTTCGCCGGCCCAGGCGATCCCGGAAAACTTTACCCATTGGATAGAGTCGGCGAGTGTTCGGTTCTCGACCAGGTCGAGCACCCGGATCGTACGCCAGTCGGAACCCGCCTCCGATACCTGGTAGGCGAGGAGGTTTCCCTCCGGGGAAAAGGCGTAGGCGCCCAGCGCCGAGCTGCCGTCGGCCGACCAGCGGTTGGGGTCGAGCACGAGCTCGGGCTCATCGCCCAGTTCTGCGACGCGATAGAGGACCGATTGGTTCTGTAAGCCGTTGTTGCGGAAGAAATAATAGAAGTCACCTTCTCGCCGGGGCGAGCTGTACCGCTCGAAATTCCAGAGTTCCCGCAGGCGGTTCTCGATCGCTCCGCGGAACGGGATCTTCTGCAAATAGCCGAAGGTGAGCTCGTTCTGGAGTCTGACCCAGTCGGCTACCGGGGGCGCGTCGATGTCTTCGAGCCAGCGGTAAGGGTCGTGTACGGCTTTGCCGAAAAAGGTGTCGACCTGCAGGGTGTCGCGAAAGGCCGGGGGGTAGCGTACCGGTATGGGGGTGAAATCACCTCTTTGGGGGACGTCGTCCGATTGGCACTGCAACAGGGCGAACAGACAGACGAACAGAAAGGGCCAGGTCGTTTTCATAAGCATGGATTGCGGAAGAAATGTGTCGTCTGGAAAATTAGGAAATCTTTTTTATACCATCCGCAAAGCGTCTGCCATTCCGGTAGTATCCGCTGTATCGCCCGCTGAAATTGTGTTACCTTTGCAAAAGCATCACCCTCATTCAGCTCGAAGTTATGGTACGATTGTCGGTCCTCCTTTGTTTTTCCTGTCTCTTTATCCTTCCGCCGGCCTCCGCACAGGAGATCAAGACCAACGAGAACGGAGAAAAGATCATCGTCTATCCCGACGGCACCTGGAAGTACTTCAATAAGTCGGACGATGCCGACCCCTTCGGCCGGAACAATACGGCGGGTTGGGAAGTGTCGGAAACCGCCCAGCTGTCGCAGGAAGAGCGCGAGCGCTACGAAGCCATTCAGCTGGCCGAAAACCTGCACACGGTCGCTTCCCGCCTGGAAGCGCTGGTGGAAAAAGCGCAGCAGGAGCGGCAGTATTTTGCCGAAGAACTGGCGGCGATGAAACGGCGCTCCAACATTTATGCCGACGACGAGATCCGCCGGGCCGAACGTCGCCTCGGCGAACTTGAAGAAAAAGAACAAGCCCTGCAGGCCGACCTGGAAGAGGCCGACAAACGCGTCGATCTGGCCATAGAGGCCATTGAATTGAAGCCCTCCAAGCGGAAGAAGGTCTTGGAAAAACTGCGGGAATGGGAACCGGCCTCCTCCCCGCGGCCCGAATCGAACGCCGCCGAGCTTTCGCCCGGTCGCTATGCTTACTATGATCCGTCGAAGGACGTAAAGCGCAACCCGCCCCCCCGCGAATGCCGCTATCTCTTCGACGGCGTCGACGACTTCTCCGGCGAAAAGCGGCGCGATGTAGCTCCGGCCTGGCTCTTTTCCTTTACGCCGGAAGCCCTGCGGCCTTATCTCGACGGCAAGGAGTACATGCGTTGCACGGGCAGCCTGACCGCCGTTTCCGGTGGCGTGACCTTCCTCACGCTGGAGTTCCAGATCTATGCCCGCGACGCCTTGACCGCCTTCGGTGGAATTCCCAACAACAGCGTGCTGACCGTGCGCCTGCTCAACGGCGAGACCGTGCGTCTGTTCAGTACGAAGGGCGACCAAGGCATGCTTCAAC